>NZ_JAUBTF010000031.1:19384-81136 GCF_036702355.1 Microcoleus sp. D3_18_C4 | reverse complement strand
AAACCTTTTAAGTGGACATACAAGGGTAAAGTCTTGGCTGTTTAATAGTCTGTGTATTTACGCCGAGCTGTACTAGTTATTGTAAAAACAAAGAAGGTTGAAAACTGATGTAAATATTCAGAGCGATCTAGATACAGTCAAAAGCCGATCGCCAAAAGATGCAATTAAAGTGCGATCGACTAATTGCGAGATCCATTTTTCCGGTATACCCCCCTCCCCATAAAAAGCCCCCGCCAACTGTCCGTAAACCGCACCAGTTGTATCCGCATCGTCGCCCAAATTCACAGCCAACAAACAGCCTTCAGCAAAAGAATCACTGTTGTAAAACGCCCAAAGTGCCGCCTCCAAAGACTTGACAACATAACCAGTACCTTTAATTTCAGGAGGTTGTCGCAGTTTAAAAGAACCCGCCGCAATCTCATCAATCTCTGCTACCTGCGGGTTAGCTTCCCCATATCCAGAAATCGGACAATATCTTTCCGAAAGCAACACATCTTTAGCAACTCCATTCACCGCCCCCGCAATTAAAGCACCCAAATAACGGCAAGCATCCACACAAGTAGCAGCACCGTGAGTAGTTCTCGAACTTTCTCCAGATTTTTCTATTACTTCTAAAGGATTTTTAGCATAAAACAAAGGCACGGGAGCCAAGCGCATAATCGAACCATTTCCAGCAGTCCCAACATCCGTAGAACCACAGAAAGGTTTTCCTGTATTTTTAAACTCCCAAAGTGCTTGTTGAACCGTATTGCCAATATCAAAACATTCACCAGTGCTGCTCAAATGTCCGTCTCGCCACCACCGCAAATAAGTTTCTAACTGATGGACTGGATCGAAACCTTGTTTTTCAATCAAACTTTTAGCCAAACAAAGCGCCATCGAAGTATCGTCCGTCCACTCGCCCGGTTGCAGTTGAAACGGGCCGCCGCCAATCATATCGTTAATAGGTGTAAATGTTCCGGGGCGATGGAACTCTAAAGTTGTACCCAAAGCATCACCAACTGCCAAACCCAGAAGACTACCGCGATAACGTTCTATTTGCTGCATAAATTGGGAATTGGGAATTGGTAACAAATAACAACAGTGAACAGTTAACAGTCAACAGTTAACAGTCAACAATCGAGCTAATATTGATGTTAACCTGTCCCTACCCGATATCAAACTGTCCCATGACACCCGATGCCTCCCCCGGAGCCGCTGCTGCCGCCACTCAATCAACACCCGAAGTCAGCTTAGAGCTGCAAGTCCGACTCAAAACCGAAGATGGACAGCTACTGTTGCTACTCCCCCCAGAAACCAACAGCGAACCGGGAACAGCCTCCGCCTCGACTTGGACTGAACTTTGGCAGCAGCTAAAAGTCAGACTGAATGCAGGAGAACGCTTTTGGCAGCCAAACGCAGAAGTACAATTGATGGGGAACGATCGACTTTTAGATATCCGCCAACTACAAGAAATCGCCGATGCCCTCTCCGAAGTGGAACTGCAACTCAAACGAGTCCACACCAGTCGCCGCCAAACCGCCGTTGCCGCAGCTACGGCAGGCTATTGTGTAGAACAGCAGCCTCCGGTTTCTTCCCTGAATAAAGCCGCAGCCGAAAAACCGCAATCCCTGGCGGAACCTTTATATTTGCAGATGACAGTGCGATCGGGCGTAGAAATTCGCCATCCGGGCACCGTCGTACTTTTGGGAGACGTAAATCCCGGCGGCTCAGTCATCGCGGGAGGCGATATCCTAGTTTGGGGCCGTTTGCGGGGAGTCGTGCACGCCGGTGCCGGTGGCAACACCAAAAGCGTGATTATGACCTTGCAGATGGAACCGATGGTGATTAGGATTGCTAAGTATGTTGCCAGAGGCCCAGAAACCTCACCCGCTCAGTTTTTCCCGGAAGTCGCCTATGTGACGCCTCAAGGGATTCGGATCGGTAGAGCCTCTGATTTTGACAAATCGCAGTTAGTCGGGGGTAGTGAGTAATGAGTCATTGGTCATTGGTCATTAGTCATTGGTCATTGGTCATTGGTCATTAGTAATACTATTTCTCTTTAAGTGGGCGCTTGATAATTTTGTATTGGCTAAATTAGTTAGTCAAGTAAATTTTAAAATTTCAGTGCAAATTCAGAGAGAATTCGTATAACAATGAGAGCTATGAGTTTTGAGTGTTGAGTTGATTCAATAAATAACAGATGGCTGCCAAATTCTCAAAAAATAATTGCCAACGAACAACAAATAATAAGATTAATTGCCCATGACCAATGACTACTGACTACTGACTACTGACTACTGACTAATTACCAATAAATCTAAAATCGCTTATGGCTCGCATTATTGTTGTTACATCAGGGAAAGGCGGGGTAGGAAAAACCACCTCCACAGCCAATCTCGGCATGGCTTTAGCTAAGCGGGGGCGCAACGTTGCCGTAATTGATGCCGATTTCGGTCTCAGAAATTTAGACTTGCTGCTGGGCTTAGAAAATCGGATTGTTTACACGGCATTAGAAGTTCTTGCTGGAGAGTGCCGATTAGAGCAAGCTTTGGTGAAAGATAAGCGGCAGCCGCGCTTGGTGCTGTTGCCGGCTGCCCAAACTCGGATGAAAGATGCCATCAGCGCTGAGCAAATGAAGCAGCTTGTGGGGATGTTGGGAGCAAAATACGACTATATTTTGATCGACTCTCCTGCTGGAATTGAACAAGGTTTTCAAAATGCGATCGCCCCGGCTCAAGAAGGGATAATTGTCACTACTCCCGAAATCGCTGCGGTCCGCGATGCCGATCGAGTCATCGGCCTGCTGGAAGCCAACAACGTCAAGAAAATCAACCTGATCGTCAACCGGATCAGACCCGCAATGGTGCTGGCAAATGATATGATGTCGGTGCAAGACGTGCGGGAAATCCTCGCCATTCCGCTGTTAGGCGTGGTTCCCGACGACGAGCGCGTCATCGTTTCCACCAACCGAGGCGAACCATTAGTATTGTCGGAAACGGCCTCTTTAGCTGGAACTGCCTTCGACAATATTGCCCGCCGCTTAGAAGGCGAAAAAGTTGATTTTCTAGATCTCAATCCCCGTCGAGAAAACTTTTTTACTCGCCTCCGCAAGTTCTTAAATACTAAAATTATGTGATGTGCTGCAATATTGGCGATCGATCTTTAACAGCAGCGACCGCATCACAAAAACTAGCCCAAATTTTCTCCCCGTGACACCAGTTCCCAAAAAGAATGAAACTGTAGGTCAACTTTAAACCATTAGGGAATGAGTGATTCCCCAATCGAAAATCGAAAATCGTATAACGTTTTCTATGCCTAACCCTTGACAAATCAGCCTGACCCATGATACACACACTTCTCGAACGACTTTTCCCGCGCACCCCTGACAACAGCCGCGACGAGGTAAAACGGCGCCTCAAACTGGTTCTAGCCCACGATCGCTCAGAACTCAGCCCAGAAATGGTTGAGTCTATGCGCCGAGAAATTCTAGAGGTGGTGTCTCGCTACGTGGAAATCGATACCACCGGGTCTGAGTTCTCGCTGGAGAGCGACCAGCGGGCCACAGCACTAATTGCGAATCTCCCGATCCGGCGAGTCAGGATCGAGCATCCACCGGAGAATTTGCCCCAGAATTTGCCCCCGAATCGGCCCGAAAATCGACCCGAATATGTACCGGAGTATGTAGTCGAAATTCTTCCCGACACTACAGAGTGATAGGGATTGAGATTTTATTGTCAGGCAAAGAGTTCGATTCGAGCCGATCGGCATTTAAATTAAACTATAGCAACCGCTTTCGTCGGTTAGAAAATAGACTACAATTAGTGGCCAGTTTTGCAGAGCGATCGCGCCGACTTTTGGGCACAAACTGTACATTTATACCTCCTTCATCAGGTCATCCCAGCGATCGAGTTAAATGGCATGAAGAAAATCGAAGCTACTCAAGCGTTGGGAATCCGTCGCAACACCATCGACGCCACAAGTCGATGGTATTGCAACACAGGAGACTTCCAAGCGGAGGGCCTTGTGGAAACGCCCTGGTAAGGGTCACTTGCATCACAAAACACGGTCAAGTTCCGAGAGTTTGTCACAATACACAAGCACAATAACCCAAGCTGAGATTACACAACTGTGGGAGGCAGGGCATGATTGCTTTATACCCACACCCAAAAAATAATTAAGAGTTGTAATCGCTATTGACATCGGCACAGTTAGCTAATATTCTTTGTATTTAAGATTTAAAATTCTCTAACTATTTCCAGCAAAAACTTAAACAAAGTTTTCAAGTCCGCGGCTCCCTCCATAACCACTTCTAATAAAAAAGAGGAAGATTGAATCATGGCAGTATCTCTGACCAAAGGACAACGGGTATCGCTTGAGAAAGTTTCACCCGGTCTCTCAGAAGTATTCATAGGACTGGGATGGGACGTTAAAGCTACAGACACGGGTTCTGACTTTGACCTAGACTCATCATTGTTCCTCTTAGGTGCGAATGAAAAATTAATTTCTGACAATCACTTCATTTTTTATAACAATCTCACAAGTCCAGATCCAGACAAATCCGTGCAGCACATGGGAGATAATCTCACGGGGGCCGGCGAGGGGGATGATGAAGTTATCAAAATCAACCTCAAAAAAGTGCCTAATGATGTCCAAAAAATTCTTGTAACTGTAACCATCCATGAAGCACAGCAACGCCGTCAAAATTTTGGTCAGGTGCAAAATGCCTTCGTGCGGATCGTTAATGCCCAAACACAACAGGAAGCTGTTCGCTATGACCTGGTAGAAGATTATTCCATAGAGACAGCACTGATCATGGCTGAACTTTACCGGAAAGACGGTGAGTGGCGTCTCAATGCAGTGGGAGCCGGCTATCAAGGTGGTTTACAAGCATTACTCGATCGCTATAGCTAAAAGGTAAAACACATGGGAATTAACCTACAAAAAGGACAGCGCATCTCGCTTTCCAAAGAAGCGCCAGGGCTAACAAAACTGATCTGCGGATTAGGCTGGGATGTGGCGAAACGCTCCGGTGGAGGTTTGTTTGGGGCTTTTAGCAGTGCTCCAGATTATGACTTGGATGCCTCAGTGATTTGTTTAGATCGAAATGACAAAGTGAATGATATGACCAATATCGTTTATTTTGGCAATCTCTCCCACCGTTCAGGAGCTATTACGCATCTAGGTGATAATCTGACTGGAGCGGGAGAGGGAGATGACGAGCAAATTCTCGTCGATTTATCTCGAATTCCCTCGCAAATTGTCAAACTGGTTTTTACAGTTAACATTTACGATTGCATTGCACGCAAGCAAGACTTCGGACAAGTTCAAAATGCGTTTGTGCGTTTGGTTAATACGTCTAATAATCAAGAACTCGCAAAATATAACCTATCAGGTTCTGAATACAAAGGCATGACGGGGATGCTCATGGCAGAAATCTACAAGCATAATGATGAGTGGAAAATGGCGGCGATCGGTAACGGTGTGAAGGTTAATGGGTTACAGGAACTTGTGAAAACCTATGCTTAACAACTCGCTCAATACCTAGATGCTTTCTACTTGCTGGAATCAGACACTGAATCAATGTCTCTGTACGATCGCCTAGACCTAACCAAACACAATCGCAAGCTAAAACTCCCCCTTTCTCAACGGCTAAACCTGACTAAACCCCCCAAACTCCGCTGTCAGAGCTGTCGTTCCCGTATCCAGCCTCAGTGGGAGTTTTGCCCTTCCTGTGGAATAGTTATAATTGATAATGATAGCGATTTTCGCCGTTGCATTTGGGTAGATGTATCAGGAATGGATGTCGCACCCGAAAATAAAGAAGCGATCTTTTCCCTACTGATGGACGCTTTCTCCAAACTCTACGGCGCATTTAGAAGCATCAAAGTATTTTTGACATCTGATCCCCCCGATCGCCAAGAGTGGGGCGAAGATTTTACCCATGTTTATATATTCGTGGATAGCCAGCCGGTTGACTATCTCGGCGTGGCTAGCTTCAAATCGGGAATGGTTACAGATCGGGCGATTATTCGGATTGATCAAGTATTCTATGCTTCTTACAATGCCAGCCTTAGTCTCAATCAACTATCTAACTTAATTGCAAATACCATTGCCCATGAAATAGGACATACACTAGGACTAGATCATTCTGCACTTCCGACCGATGTCATGCACAATGGACTCGTTCATACTGTTCATAGCTTAATGCCTCCCTCATTTCATGCAGAGCAAATAAACTCAATGAACAATGCTATTCGCAGATATAAAGCCTTGAATAATTGATTGGCTACCACCATAAAATAGCTGAATTTAGAGATCGAATTCCCCAGGATTAATGCCCACAGCATGGCAAGCTTCTTTGACAACCTTCTTTTCATCTTTGTCAAAATTACCATCGGCACCACCGATAATAATGCCAATTTGGATGACGGCACGACCTTGGTCTAGTTTTTTATTAAGTTTCCCTATCGCTTGGATAGCCTCAATTTTACCAAAATCGAAGTCCTGTGAGAGCTTCTCACAATAAAAATCAAATTTTTGCTTCAACTCCGACGCCGGAAAAATTTGGAGGGTTTCATTGGAAATTATTAGAGCCGCCGTTTTTTGTCTTTCCTCGGTATTGATAGTGCCATCAGCAGCCGCAATCAATGCACATATTGCCATTGAGGCATCAGCAAAATCATTATTTTTAAACTTGGAAATATTGGTTTGCAGAGAATCATTGATTTGTGATACGTTCTGCTTTAATTTCTCCCAGAAAGTCATTTTTTCTCCTGTTTGGTGAATGAGATATGATGTTTATGACCGGAGTCACATTAATCTAAGCTGCTCTTAACTTGTCAAGCAATTGCCAGACCCCGTAAGACCCTTAACTTTATCAATTACACTCCTGTAGTGTATCATGGTTCTTGAGGTTTTAGATTAATCAAGTCAATCTTCATAACTAATCGCTCTTTCACAGGTTTTTTCCTGGCCTATCTTACTTAATAGCTAATCGCTCTTTCCAGATGATCTTGTAACTGAAGTTCTAAGGGTCGGCCGGAGCGAATTTCTAAACCGGGTAAATCGTGTTTGACTAACATTTTTTCGCCTGTTTCAGCATTTGCCAACGGCCAGAGTACCCAGCGGCTGCCAGGGGAAAGAGTGCTTAAAGTTGCAGAGTTTTGAGTCAGCCAAATTATCGGCAGTTTCGGCCGATTCTCAAGCGCATCTTCCCCAGCATTAACCGCCGCTAAAGTTTCCAAAACTACCCGGTTCCCCGATACAAGTCCAGTCCCGGCAGTCCAAAGTTTGACGTTTAACAGGCGCTTGCTAGCATAGAAGTAAAGAGAGGCAGCTACTGTCACCGCTCGTTCAAATTCTTCTGGCTGCCACGCCGCAGCGCTGTCGAGAGCAATAATAATTTCTTGACCGCCGGCTGCAACTTCTAACTCTCTCACCCGCAGTTCTCCGTAGCGGGCGCTGGTGCGCCAGTGAATCAGGCGGGTGGGGTCTCCGTGGCGGTAAGGTCTCAGGTTGCGAGTGAGGCCTTCGGTAGCAGTTTGCGATCGACTGCGATTGTAAAATTGCGGGCTGTCTTCTTGACCGATGCGATCGATCAAAGGACAAGTGCTCAACGGCAAAACTTGTGGATAGACAACCGCCACCGCTTTGACTGCGCGACTGCGCCGGCACCAAAACAACCCTAAAGGTGCCGCCGTCCTCAAGTTTACCTCTTGCCAACGATAGACGCCGCGCTGCCGGACTTCCAGATAGTATGTATCCCTGTATATACTGTTAGGCTCTATGACTTCGATCGGGCGGACGATCGGTTCTCCCAATACAAACGGCAAGATGTCTATCACTTGCAACAGAGTCTTAGGTTGGCGGGCGCGATTTTCGATTTCTAGTTCAACGGTGATTTGATCGCCCGCACTCACCGGTTCGATCGTCCGGCGACGGACTTCCAAGGAACGGAGGGATTTTCCCGGCAAAACCGCCGCTACTCCCAACAGCGCTAAACCCCCACCGCTGAGTACGTACAGCCATCCAGACATTGTATTAGTCGCCGACCCAAAAAAGAAAACCGTCATCCCCGACAGCAGCCAACCCGCGTAGGCAGGGGTGACAGCACGATTTTCAAGCCAGTCGGCGATTTTGTGACCGATGTTCATAGGAGTTGGAATTGTTAATTACTCGATCGCCCCATCCAGCCTAATTGTAAAATATTCTCAGCATTTAACACCGAATTAACTGCGAGCGATTAGATTAGAAATCAGGCATTTTTTCGCAATAAATCTACATTGACCCGCCCAAAAACGGACAAAAGCCCCCGACACTCAGTCAGGGTCGATCCCAAAATTTTAGACTCTAGTTCCTGCTCCCAGATTAATCTGTGGAGTAAATCTAAAATCTAAAATCTAAAATCTAAAATAGACTGACTGGAGACCCAAAAATGAACCCATTAAACAATCCTACACCCGTTCAACCAGAGGCTCAAGCCCGCCGACGAACACCGCCGCCGCCGCCGCCCTTGGCTGCAACTCCCGCGCCGCCTCCACCCGCGCCGAGTGCGCCCCCCGCAGCCCAGCAGCAGCGGCCTGTTGAGACACCCGTCAGTACGATCGAACAAATGGTCAGAGATGCCCATAGCGTCTCGGCTTCCGACATTCACATTCGAGTCGGCCAAGTACCTCGATTTCGGATTCGGGGCGTGATGCAAGTAGCAACTAACCACCCCAAAGTAACCCCAGAAATTTTTGAAAATTACCTAGCCGAAATTCTCACCCCCGAACAGCGAAAACAGTTTGCAACTACCAAGGAATTAGATTCAGCAATTTTTTACCCTGGCTTCGTGCGGTGTCGGCTAAACTGTTTTGATTCCCTCAGCGGCGGTGCGATGGTATTGCGGTTGATTAGTTTGGAAATACCTACTATCGATTCCTTGAGGTTGCCAGAAGTTTTCAAAAATATCATTTTGCGATCGCAGGGATTAATATTAGTTACGGGGCCTACCGGTTCGGGAAAATCGACAACAGTAGCTGCGATGATCGACCACCTCAACCAGATGGAGCAAAAGCACGTAGTTACAATTGAAGACCCGATCGAATTCATTCACCCTTCTAAAAAATGCTTGGTCAGCCAGCGGGAAGTCGGCTTGCATACCCACGAGTTTCAGCAGGCTTTGCGGGCTGTTTTGCGTGAAGATCCAGATGTAATTCTGATCGGGGAAATGCGCGATCGAGTTACCATCAATACAGCGTTGCAAGCAGCTCAAACTGGTCACTTAGTATTGGGAACTCTCCACACTCGCAGCGCCATTAACGCTATTAATCGGTTGTTGAACCTCTACCCACCCGAGGAACAACAGGCGATGCGGATTCAAATTTGCGATTCTTTAGTAGCAGTAATTGCCCAACTTTTGCTGCCAACAGTTGACAACCGTCGGGTAGCAGTTCACGATATTTTGGTGAATACACCTGCCATGCACGATTACTTAATGAAAGGTGATGATGATGAAGCTTTCCGATTAATGGAACATGATACTTACGAAGGAATGCAGATTATCAACCAGGGTCTTTACAAACTGGTGCTGGAAGGCAGAGTGACGATCGAAGAAGCAGCAAAAACTTCTCCTGAAGCCAGCGATTTAGACCGCCGCTTGCGGACAGGGGGCTACGATGTTGGGGACGCTCGCGGCTTTGAAGGCAGCAAAAAAGAACGCACAGTTCGCGCCTAATAGCAGCACACATACAGGGGTAGGCACTGCAGGACTACCCCACCCATCAAGTAACAAGATTTTTAGCAGGCGGAAATATTTGATTAAGGCTTTTGTGCGTATTTTTACTTAATATAAAACTATATTTAGTAACCAAAAATACATTTTAATTAAAAAGTAAAATGCTATAATCAATAATGTCGAGTGTATTGTTAAGTTTTTTAAACGTAGACCCTACTTTACATAAACTTTAAAATTGCGTGAAAACTCGTAGGTTATTGCAAAGAAATAGTAAAGATATGTTCGGAGTATTGCCAACACTCAGTCATTTAAGTATATAGTTGTAGTGACAAATTTTGGACAGAGAACATTCCGACTTTGCCGATATTTGCCGATCGCAGAAGTAAGCAGGTTACAAAAGCGCTTAATAAAACTACAAGCAGAGCCGATGCCGTGTTTTTCCAATTAAGTAGCTTTTAGTCGAAAAAATCCTAAAACCAAGCAGACTTTTAAAGATTCTGTCCCTCGAAAATTTGTTTAACAACGCGCTTATCAGCAACGGTATTTCTAGAATTTAAAGGAGCAAAAAAAGTGAAGAGTGCATATAACCAAAGAGAACTGTTTGAAGGTGCCAGCAAAGCGGAAATAATTGAGCGCATCCAGCAGCTAGTTCCGCCCGGTTCCCCGGAACCCCAAGATCCTGAAATCCTCGCGGCTCTCCAAACTCTCACCGCACAGCTAATCGCAGCCTATCAAGCCGACGGACAATTAGAAAGCGAACCTTTTAGCGACGTGCGCGGTCGCACTATTCACCTATACGCATCGGCAGTCAGCAGCCAAATCAAAGGAAAAACCATATTAATCACCGGAGGAGAAGGATGTGTCGGTCGTTTCTTAATCGCAAAACTCCTCGAATTAGGCGCAACTAAAATCATTTCCGCAGACAACGCCCGATGTCAAAACCCCGAAGAAAATCTCCCGCTTTTTACCAGAGAAGGTGCAGTAACTTTCTATGCCGCCGATATTCGCAACCTCGACGCGCTCAAACACATATTTGAGGTAGAAAAACCAGAAATTGTTTTTCACCTAGCAGCCCAGCGCCAACCCGGACTAGCTGAAATCAAAATCCGAGAAACAGTTACAACCAGCCTGTTAGGATGTAAACACGTCATCCAACTCTGCGAAGAATACGGCGTAGAACACTGCATCTTCTCTTCTACAGGCAAAACATCTCGATATTTTACAACCGAAGTTTACGCGGCATCGAAGAAGTTTGCCGAATGGCAATTTGCCAAAGCAGCTCAAGAAGGAAATGTCACTTACGGGATGGTTCGCTTTACTCATATGTTGGAAAATAGCTTGTTCTGCGAGCAAATGTCCAAAAAAGTAGAGCAAGGTAAAACTGTCAACGTTCACGCTCCCCACCGCTACGTAACTGCTCAAAATCTTTTTGAAGCCGTACATTTATTGCTGAATTCTCTGATTGTGTCCCTTCCCGGAAAACTGAAATTTGTCGCCGTGAGTAATCTCGGTTGGCCGACAGAAACCTTGGAAGTAGCTCTTTATAAAATTCTTGAATCCGGCAAAAATCTGCCGATTTATTTTCAAGGACTTTTGCCGGGATACGAAGAACCGTTTTTCCTTGGACAGTTTGACTGGAAAAAACCTACAGAAATTCACCTTTTAATTAATGTGTTGGAAGATCCTTTTAGAAGTATTAACGATACAGGCGACATGGTGAGTGTAGAATTAGCTCCTTTTTCTTTGCCTGTCTTAGATAAACAAGTGTCGAAGCTCGAAAGCTTAATCATCGATCCAGATTTCCCCGAAGTGCAAATCAAGCACGCTCTTGTCGCAGCGGAAAAAGAAGTGATTGCTTCCTCTTTTGCATGGAGTGCCCCTGAAGACTTGTTGAAGATTTTGCAGTGGGGAATCAATCCCAAGAAATTGCAAGGTTACGGAACGGAAATCGCTGACTATCGCGAGATTATCGAACTCCTCCTGCAAGGAATCTGCGGGCGGCTCAACCAAGAAGTCTTGCACAGTGCTGGAGTTACGGCAGATGAGTTTGATGACTTAGTTGAGAGTCTTTCTACCCTGGATTTGATTCAAGCAGAAGTGGGATATTTGCGATCGGTGTCGAGATATCTCAGAGAATTTGCACCCCCCGCACAGTTCACCAAAAAATCTGAACCTGTTGCTATGCCCGATGCAGCGTAGCTTGAACATAGTTTTGAGTTGGGAGATTGTTTCCTGAGTAGCCACCCACAGGGGATGAATGAGTTATATCAATTCCGGTTGCACGAGAGAAATGGTTTTTGACAGTTGACAGTTGACAGTTGACAGTTGACAGTTGACGGGCGGGTCAAAAAACTGAATGGTTGAGTGTTAACTCTTGACTGGATTTTATTATTCCGATGCCACCGGATTTGATGTTAAACATTGACTAAGTGTTTAGTTGATTAAAAATAGAATACCCAGAAACCTGGTTTCTAAAAGAAACCGGGTTTCTTCAGTCTGGGCTTGTTTGAGGTTTAATTAAATTGAGTGACTTAACGTTGTCAGAATAGACATGATATGATATTAGTTACGATCGCACAACCGCAATCAAATTAATTTGTAGTGATGACGCTAGTCCTAGTAGTTTTAGGAGGACTTAAGTCCTCACAACAAAGGTGATAACGGTGATTTTTTGCAGGCATGATAGGATGATACTTGAGATAGAGTGGCGCTGTGAGTTAACAAAGGTGCAATTAGATTAAATAAACTCAATGAACGCAACCAATAAAATTAAATTAAGGTACTAGAATTGTGGAAATTAATCAGCTACTCTTCCTATTGATAGATGTTGTGCTATTGGCGATCGCCCTGATCCTTCTCATTCCCGTTGCAGTTCTATTTCTAGAATGCAGTGCAGCTTTCTTCTCCGGCTTCGACCCCACAGCGGAAACTAAAGCACCCCGCCCCAAAGTAGCAGTTTTAATTCCCGCTTACAACGAAGCAGCAGGAATTGCCGCCACCATCTCCACCATATTGCCGCAGCTAACACCTCAAGACCGCCTGTTAGTGATTGCTGACAACTGCACGGACGCAACGGCAGAAATCGCCCGTAACTCCGGTGCAAGTGCGATCGAGCGCCAAGACACACAACGCAAGGGCAAAGGATACGCACTGGATTTCGGCTTGCAGTCGATCGAATCAGACCCCCCAGAAGTAGTAATCATGGTTGACGCAGACTGCATCTGTCAGCCAGACTCTATAGAAAAATTAGCCCGGGTTGCAGTTGCTGAACAAAGACCGGTGCAAGCAACTTATCTCATGGAACAGCCACCAAATCCTACTCCGAAAGATTCCATTTCTGCTTTAGCATTTCTTGTGAAAAACTTAGTCCGTCCCAGCGGATTAAAAAAGTTAGGATTCCCATCATTACTAACGGGTACTGGCATGGCTTTTCCCTGGTCGATAATTCGATCGGTTTCCCTAGCTAGCAGCAATATTGTTGAAGATATGCAGATGAGTTTGGATTTGGCGATCGCCGGACACCCAACAGTATTCTGCCCGGAAGCCAACGTCACCGGGTGTTTGCCACAGCAGCAGCAAGCAGCTAAAAGTCAAAGAACCAGATGGGAACACGGTCACATACAGACATTGTTAACTCAAACTCCCCGGCTGACAGCAGCTTCAGTCGAGCAAAAACGTTTTGACTTATTGGCGATCGCCCTCGACTTATCCGTCCCACCCCTATCGCTGTTAGTAGCTATCTGGCTAGCTGCTTTTGCCGCCTCCTTACTAGCAGTAACCATCGGAACATCGCTGATTCCTGCGATATTGTTAGCTGTACAAGGACTGCTAATTTTAGTTTCAATTGTCAGCGCCTGGGCCAAATTCGGGCGTGCCGATATTTCCGGTTCAACCCTTTTATCTGTACCTTTTTACATCCTTTGGAAAATCCCTTTGTATCTAGGTTTTATCCTGAAGCGGCAAACTAAATGGGTGCGGACAGAACGCGATGTTTAGTATTTGTAGAGTGAGTCATTCAGATACTTGACGCAACTCTACAATCTCGTTTCTGCAGCATATTTAATAAACTGGTGCGGACAAAACGCCATGTTTAATCGGAACTCCCCGCAGGGGGTAAGTTCCGATTAAGAAACGCCCAAAGTAAAAACACAAAATAAAAACAAAAAATCTGAAGCTGGAAACTTCCAACTTCAGACTTTTACTAACTCCCCGGGTAGGATTTGAACCTACGACCAATCGGTTACACTTATCCCAACGTTTCCGAAGGGGGCGGACTATTTCATCATCCCTACAAATCATGTTTGTGATCTGTCGTCGGATGTCGGGCGCTATGAGATTTATTGGTTAGGCTCCTCATCTCTAGTCTCTGCACCTTTCCGGCTACTTGTGGTTTAAACCACGGCCTTTCGCCAGACTTGGCTCAAGATTGCCGCCACCCGAAGTGCTGCGGTTTCCTTGAATTCACCCGATTTTTCAGTACCCGTTACCGGATAGAGCTGCTATGTCACTAGGGCTTTTGGTTGATGCCAAAGGCTTGCATTCATTACAGCCGACCGCTCTGCCACTGAGCTACCGAGGATTGGGGGTTTTTGTTACCCACATTTACTAACAATAGCTGAACTTACTCGATTTGGCAAGGCCTTTGAGAAACTTTTTTTTTATCAGACAGCGAGCGGGTTTCAGCAGCTAATGCAGCCCCATTCTCAACTTGGCGAGGCGCTGCTGGGATTCTGGATCGAGGGAACTGGCGAGAAAGCGACTGGAATTCTGTTTGCGGGATTTGTGTCGCCGCTCGCTGCGGCGGGCGGTGGATTCTACGTCAGCCGCTAGTTGTTCGGCGGACATCCATTCGGCACCGTAGCCGACTACGGTCAATTGCTGCGCTCGATCTGAGGTGGCGACAATCATGCGGCCTTTGCCTTTGACCGATCGCAACTCATAGCGCAAACTAGCACAAGATTTTTCAATATAAGTATCTGCTGTCTGACCGAAGTCAGTGTAGTGCACCGATAAATTTTTAGTAATAATTTCTTTAACGCCGGGAGTATCTCGATAGTGCGCGTCAAACACCAGTCGAGCCTCAAAATCTTGAACGGCGCTGTAGTTAACTAAAACTTCAATCAACTCGCGGCGAGCTGTTTCGAGTTCGTCGCGATCGCGCTTCTCTCGAAGTCGAGGCCAAAGTCCAATTATGTTATAGCCGTCTACAAGTAAAACTGCTTGTGATACATAGGGTGACATGGTTCAAGGCTGAAGAGCTCCAGCACGTATAGGACATTATTTGCATTCTTCATCAAAGCTTTTGTTCAATAATATTACCTATTGATGTGTAATTGCTAGGTTACATCGCAATAATTAAACCCCCCAGAGCCAGCTTTACCTGAGTTTTGGGGGGTTAGATCAACCTATAAATTTTCCGGCTTATTCGGCAGATTCCAGCGATACGGGCGATGGCTTACGCCCCGCTTCGCTACGTACAACTGTCGGCAGGGATATTTTCTCAACAGCAGGAGTACAACCGAGCCACTGCACCGACAACTGGGCAAACTGCTGCGGGGGGCCACTCACGCAAAAACGAGTCGGTAGGGCAGTACCAGGATTCCGCAGCCCCAAAAGCTCCAATTCTCTGGCTGCAGCAGCCACCACCCGTACCGCAGGATCGATCAATGTCACCCCAGCAGGCAAAAGCGAGCGAACCACAGGAGCCAACAACGGATAATGAGTGCAGCCGTAAATCAGCGTATCGATGCGCTGCTGAATCAAAGGAGCCAAATATTCCCTAGCCACCTCACAAGTATAAGGATCGTGAATCCGGTTTTGCTCCACCAGTGGCACAAAAGCCGGACAGCTAACCTGCCACACCAGGCAAGAATCGTCCATCTCCAAAATCGCATTTCGATAAGCATTGCTAGCAGCCGTAGCAGGAGTTGCGATGACCCCGATCCGCTTGCCTTGCTGCACTGCAGCCTGCGCCCCCGGCAGAATTACTCCCAGCACCGGGATATCAAATTCAGCCTGCACCATCTCCATCGCCAAAGCAGAACTGGTGTTGCAAGCCATAATGACCATTTTCACATCCTGTTCCACCAACCAGGCCATAATTTCGCGGACAAACTCCACAATTTCTGACGGCGTGCGAGTGCCGTAAGGCAGCCTCGCCGTATCTCCAAAATAAAGTATCGATTCGTTGGGCAATTGTCGGTACAACTGGGTCAAAACAGTCAAACCGCCCACGCCGCTGTCAAAAATACCGATTCTTTGTTGTCCAGAGTCTGTTGTCATTTGTTAATAGTTAGTTATCTGTTGGCAGTTGTCAGGAAAGCTGTTGTCAGTTGACATGAAAGCAATTGGCCGTTGTCCGATGCCCGATGCCCGATGCCCGATGCCCGATGCCCGATGCCCGATGCCCGATGCCCACTGCCTATTATCTTTGTTGAAGATAAAACACAATGCCGCGAGCGATCGAAGCCGCCATTTGACTGCGGTAAGCTGGGTCAGAAAGCCTAGCAGCATCCTCAGCACCCGTCACAAAACCCACCTCCAGCAAAACAGAAGGCATAGAAGTCTTCCTCAAAACATAAAATCGCGCCTGCCGCACTCGGCGGTCACTCGCCCCCGTCCCCTCCAAAATACTGGCGTGAATCACCCTCGCCAAATCTTGGCCGTTATTGAAATAATAAGTCTCAATCCCACTGATATCGGGCCGACTCATATTAATCGCATTAGCGTGAATGCTGACAAACAAACTAGCATTCACCCGGTCCGCCAAAGAAACTCGGGGTTCCAGGTCGATTTCCCTGTCGTCAGTCCGAGTCATCACCGCCTGGACTCCTTGCTGTTCCAGCAGCCTCGCCACCTGAAGCGAGATATCCAAAACAATCTCCTTTTCCTGAATGCCCTGAATCCCGACTGCCCCCGGATCGCGGCCACCGTGACCAGGATCGATCACTACTACGGCGCGGCGGTTTGAAGCTTGGGGCAACTCATCGGTTCCGAAAGTCCTTCTCGGCAAAGGCTGCTGCTGGCTGGGAGTGCGAGTGAAAGGCTGCTGCGCGCTAGCATTTGATCGCAACTGCAAAGACAGCAACTGCGGGTTTGGTCTCGTCACCCTACCTACCTCTACCCCCGATCGCGGCTGCACCCAAATCACCACAGTCTCCGCATCTTCTTGGCTGGCTGTAAACGATACAGGACTGTTGGCATCGAGCTGAGGAATTTCCCCCGTTAGGACACCAGAAGCGATCCTGATCCAGTAAGATCTCGACCCCTGGTCCCAGCCGCTGGTATAGGAGACTTGGCGGTCAGTTCTCACCACCAGTTGCGTGCCGTTACTGGCTAAATCAATTGACTGAACTCTCGCTAAATTTCCTTGAGCTTGTCTAGCCGGAGGATCTACAGTCAGGCGGCGGGGAACCGAGGGCTGTCGTACTACACTTCCAGGCAATAGCACAACCCCGCCCAAATTGCTCACTGACGCCCGCCACTGAGTATTAGGACTCTTCATCCGCAAAGTCACGCGGGTAACGGGCGGGTCTGTTGGCAGTTGCCGGACTTCAATCTTGTCAACCCCGTGCTGACCGTTCGTTTGAGGCTGTTGGCTGCTTAGGCTTGGAGCTAAACTCGCTCCCTCAATATCGAGGGTGGCAATGTCCCCAGCCCGACTTTGTTGAAAATTAATTTGGGGGCGACCGCCCTCCGTGCGGACTAAAAAACCGTCCGCCGTCACCTGAACGTTCTGAACTACAGTCGCCTCGGCCGACTGGGCTTGGGGTGCTGAAGATTCAACCGATAACCTTTCTCCCCCCGGCTCTGAAATCGGATTTTGAGTTTCTCCCCGCACCGGCGTTGGCAAATCCACTGTCCACTCGCTCGGAGAAATCCCCCGGAATTTTACTTGCTGAGGGTCTATACTAAACCCGTCTCTGATCTCGACCACAATTCTGGTCGTATCGTTGTCAAACTGCCCTACCCGCACCGATTCGATCGCCCCTGAGAGCGGTCTGCTGACCGATGGACGACCCAGACTCGTCCCCGGCAAGTCGATTACCAACCGCATCGGGTTGAAAATCAGTTGAGCCTTGGGTTGTACTCCCCCGTCTGTTGTAATGTAAAGCCGGTTCTCTGAAGCATCAAACCGCCAAGATTGCAGTCTAGCTGCTTCGGCGGCTCCGGCGAGCAAAAATACACTTAAGAAACTCGGTAGTAGCCAGTGGAATTTCACGACAGTTTTTTCCTCGTTTGCGTTACTGCCAAAAGCTGGAAGGGCGCTGCTTGCCCTCAGAGGCTTTCAGCAGTTAGCCGCCAGCAGACCGGGGGCACGGGAGCCCTCAGTTGTTGGCTAAATTGACTTTTTTATGCGTTAACAGGCTCCCAAATGCCAGATACGGGCATTTTTGAACTTTCCCGTATACTTGGGGGCGATCGGTTATAAGCAGACTGAAAGATTGTTGGCACAAGGGAAGGTATTTATTTTTAGGAGCAAGAAACAAGGTGTTTCTTGAAGCTAGAAGATACAAGTTAGAATGTACAAGTTAGAAGGTAGAATTTTACCGTTCTTCCAGGGAGGGGTTTCATAGCTCTTTAATGTTGGCGAAGCTCGTTACGGCAAGGGTTATAATCCGCTTTACACTTGCGTTTTGTTCTAACTTTTCCTAAACTACCTCAATAACTTAACAACTTACCTCGGTAACAATCCGGATTTCCAAGATTGAGGTAACTTTTCAAGGTCACCAAATGTTAGTCCCTGACAAACTGACATATTCTTTGAAAAAAGCTTTTTTGCTACTTTTTTGCTAAGAGATTGACAGTTAAATACAACTACATATCGCCCCTGCTCTCTTTTTTTCTGGATTTTTTTAATCAGTGGTTTTCGGTGCTGCTTGACACTTAGTGGGGCGATCGTAATCGCGCCCGCCAATTTTACACTATGATAGCTAGTCCATGTTTTCAGCAGTAACGGGAGAGTTTTGTGTGTTACTTGGGTCGGCAATGCTTTGTACTTTCGACTCTTTTTGAGTGAACGATCGACACCCAGAGCATTGGTTGGTTGACCTGAGAAAAAGTTTTGACCGTAGATATAATAGTTATCGCAGTTGTAAAGTTTGTTGGACAGCAAAGACAATCGATCGGCTTCTGGGTAAAACCTGTGATTTGGTTTAATGACTTGCCTTTCGACTAACTGCATAACTTGGATGTGTACTACCAGTTAGAGAAGATACACTATCTTGGTGATTGTGTCAATCTCTGACCGAAAGCATCCAGGATACAAGCCCTCGGATTCATTCCTTCGCAGACTCAGGACCCAGAAATAAAAAACCTGTATCCGATAAAGAAGCCCTCGAATTGATCCGTGGGGTCAATGCTTCAATTCTCAAATCTAAAATCTAAAATCTAAAATCGATTGACCTTCTAAAAAAATGGCAATCAATAACAGTAGATACATGACATCACAGAAAGACGGAGACTTACTTTCCTGCAGGAGTCGTCCACAGCAAACCAGTGGTTTAGGTTAGCTCCAGCCTGTAGATAGCCGCTGGGGAGTCAATCTCGAAGATCAAATCGACTGACTCTCAAGATAGGGAAGTTTTGTACTATAGCAACTGCCCTGACGGTGAGGACGTTCTTAATTTTTGAAACCTAAGCGGTCGATTGCGCCTTCTTGCAGGACTTCTTTTTACCCGCTTTGCTTCGCCCCTAGAGCTTTCAACATCTGCTATACAATACCACCGATGCGATCGAGTTATAGCAAATTTATTTTTAATCGGGATCGACACCTGCAAGTTATTTTTTTCCCTAGTAATCCACGGCCCCATGTCTACTCAACAGTGCTGAAATTCGCTCTCGCCCCTAGGTGCAAAATTCCGGCTCATCCAGTTCAAAATTGCTTGATTTACTTGTTCCGGGCATTCATCCTGGGGACAGTGGCCCGCATTGTCTAATTCAACTAGCTCTACATAATTGGGGTTGCATTCGACAAATTGGTGGGGTCTGGCGAACCGAGGGGGAATCATCCGGTCTTGTTTGCCCCAAATTAACAGCATCGGGATTGTTAAATTTCGCATCACAATTTTGACACTGGGGCAAAACTGTGAACTGCCTACAGCTTTAAATAAGGCGCAGAAGGCGCGGGCGGCTCCCCGATCGCCCGCTGGCCCTGCTAGAATTTCCACTAATTCGTCGGTAACAGCTTCGGGGTTGGAGTAGGCAAAGCCAACCCAGCGACGGACAAAGGAAGGCTTGCGGGCCAAATAAAACAGAGGCCTGAGTACGATCGGAGAAACAAACAAACTTTCAACCGTTTCGATCGCCGGAAGCAGCCATCCGGGCACCGCCTCGGCTCGCACAGAGGGGTCTGGGAGGCTAATCATCACCGTGCCGGCCACCATGTCCGGGTGAGCCGCGGCTACGGCCAGACAAATTAGTGAGCCGATCGAGTTTCCTGCCAATATTACTGGCTCTCTGATAAAAGTTAGCCAAAAATCATAAACTTGATCGACCCACAGAGACACAGAGTAGTTGACCGGAGCTTTTTGGGAAGCGCCAAATCCTAACAAATCCAAGGCGTAAACCGTTTGGTTTTCGGCGAGTTGGGCGAGATTTTGTCGCCAGTGACCGATCGAAGCTCCAAACCCGTGCAGTAAAATAATCGGCGTTCCCGATGCGCGCGGGGCTATTGGTTTGGCCACAGAATCTTGAAATTCCGGCGCGCCTTGATTTCGTACCCCATCAGGCCGCAAATAAGTGTAGCGAGTTTGCCAACCCCGCCACATCCAGTCTCGTTGAGTTCCCACCCGTTGGTGCCACAGCAGAGAATTTGTCAATTTTGCCTCAACTCGCAACATAAATTTACACTTGCTTATACCTATTCTACAAGGCAAATCAGGCGACTTGGGGGACTTGCCAGACCGGGCGAGATGGGCTAGGAAAAGCGACTTTACCTCATCCTTAAGCTTTTAGCCGGAATTTTTGACGGTTTTGTCATCAATCGGGCAAGGGAGGGGGCGATCGTGTGTGAAGTTAAAATAAAACTAGGCAGAAACTCAGCCAGACTGAGTAGAATAGCAAGTATTGTAAGAATTCATTTACGATCGTCCAAATATTCCCCAAGGCTTTAGCGCAGGGGACACAGGGCGCGGTAGTACGTCCGGTAAGGGTAACACCTTATAAAACAGTTCGATCGTCAATCGTGAAAAATTGACCGATGAAACCTGTAACTATCAAAAAGCTTCGCTATTAAACTACTGCTTGTAAAACCATTCATGCCTGTGATTGAAAGAAGACAAAATCGCAACCTACCCCAGATCAACGAAAATATTCGATACCCCAAAATCCGGGTAATCGATACCGACGGCGCGCAACTAGGGATATTGACGCCTGCAGAAGCGCTGCGCCTGGCAGAAGAAAAAGAACTCGATCTCGTACTTGTCAGCGACAAAGCTGACCCGCCCGTATGCCGGGTAATGGACTATGGGAAGTACAAATTCGAGCAGGAAAAGAAAGCGCGAGAAGCAAAGCGGAAGCAGCACACTGCCGATGTTAAAGAAGTGAAGATGCGCTACAAAATTGAAGAACACGACTACCAAGTGCGCCTCAAACTAGCAGACCGCTTTATCAAATCTGGGGACAAAGTAAAAGCCACGATCATGTTCAGAGGTCGGGAAATCCAACACAGCAACCTAGCAGAGGACTTGCTTAAGCGCATGGCCACAGATTTGCAGGAAATCGCAGAAGTGCAGCAAGCGCCGAAAAAAGAAGGACGCAGTATGATGATGCTGCTGTCGCCGAAAAAAGTATAAATAGATAGTCATTAGTGAGCAGTCATCAGTCATAAACTGGTGACTGATAGCTGATGACTTCTGAAGTTAGTCAGGAATAAGCTACCACACAGGGAAATCAACGCTGCATGGAAAATTTTCAAATCAGCGGTTCGGCGGGAGTAAGACAAGGAGTGCTACGATCGCTCAACCTGCGATCGGAAGAAGTAGAGCGAACCGTACTGATGTTCCTCGTCTACACTCTAACCTCCGTCGGGCTGATCTGGCTGGAACTCAGCACAGTAGGTCTGTTTTTAGACGAGTACGGTGCCGACAAAATGCCTTTTATCTACATAGCCAGCGCCTTTATCGGTTCTGGCTTGGGATTTGTCTACTCGTGGCTGCAAAAAATCCTGCCGCTGAGGCGCACCGTCGTAGTGGTTCTGGGCATGATGTCGGTACCGCTATTTTTGTTTCGATTCGGAATAGGCTACGAAAATACTAAGATAGCTGGCATCAGCATCGCTTTTATTACTATTTTTTTGATGTGGCTGTGGGTGGAAGCTTGCTATGTCCTCAATGACCTTAATACTTCTATCACTTCCAACCAACTGTTTAATATTAGAGAAATCAAGCGCACCTATCCGCTAGTCAGTAGCGGCTATCTAGTAGCTGGAGTAGTCAGCGGATTTTCTCTGCCTGTTTTGCTGTACGTAGTCGGACTCAAAAACGTTACCCTCATATCGGGGCTGATGGTGGCGACAGGCTCGGTGTTGCTCTACTACCTCACGGAAAAATACAGCCAAGCATTCCCGGAAACTGCTCACTGGACGGATGACGACGAAGACGACGACCAAGAAGAATTTACCGCCCGCAAAGTTACAGGCCCACTTCAAAAATACGCCGTACCTCTAGTCAGTTTCTTCATCCTCGCAGAAGTCGTCTACGTGCTGGTAGATTTCCAATTCTACAGCCAGCTAGAATACCAAAACCCGGGGGACGGAGCTAGCTGGATCGCTAGCTTCCTGGGCATTTATGAAGGCATACAAGGCCTGTTTCAAGTGGCGACTCAGTGGTTCGCTTCGAGCCGGTTGGTGGAAAGAATCGGTGTATTCGTGACGGCGATGATTTTGCCGGCGGGCATCGCTATACTAGGGGTGCTGACCATAGGAGCATCTCTGGGCCAGCTAGTATCTGTGTTTATCGGGCTAATATTGCTGAGATTTTTAGACGAACTGCTGCACTACACGCTTTTGGAAACCGTTAGCCCGGTTTTATTTCAACCGATTCCCGACAATATTCGATCGGGCATTCAAACTCTGGTCAACGGTGTGGGCGAACCTTTGTCCTGCGGGGCTACAGGAGTAGGCATCCTGATTATGCTGTGGGTGACAGGCAAGATACTCCCCCAGCAAGACGAAAATGTATTTCACGACCAGCAAAGCTTGATATTTATTGGCGTGATCGTCATATTGGCACTGTTGTGGGTGTTTGTCGTATGGTTGATCCGCTCTCAATACGTGGGTTTGTTGGTCAAAAGTGCGGAGCGGGGGCGCTTGGGCGTTACAGACGTTGACCTCAAAGCTCTCAAGCGCGCAGTGGTGGAAACTCTACAAAAGCCGGGGGGCGAAGATGAAAAGCGCTCTTGCATAGAACTCCTGACGCAAATTGACCCCAAAAATGTCGGAGAAGTTCTGGCTCCCCTCCTCGATTCGCTGTCCCCAGGTTTGCAGCGCCAGAGCTTGGAAACGATGCTGCAACACCCGAACCCCGCATATTTAGAATCAGTCCGCGCACTCTCGCAGCAATCCTTGCCGCCGGAGGTGCTGGCCTTGGCTTTGCGCTACATCTGGCTGACGGAAGCTGAACCGAATATTGAGAGCTTGAGGCCTTACTTGCAGCCGACGGTTGATCCGGTGGTGCGGGGGACGGCGGCTGCTTTAATTATGAGAAGGGGCGATCGCCAGCAAAAGGCAGAGGCTACTAATACGCTGCGGCAAATGCTGACACACAAGCAAGAGCGGGAACGTGTTATGGGGACGCGGGCTCTGGGAGAAGCTGATTATTTGCAAGGACTGCGGCTGCATATCCCCAATCTGTTGCAAGATGAATCTCTGCGAGTGCGCTGCGCTCTGTTAGACGTGATTTCGTCTACTCATTCGGAAGAATATTATCCTTCGCTGCTGCGCGGACTTGGTTACAAATCGACTAGGGAAGCGGCTTTGCAAGCTATAGTCAAACTTCACAACGACGCCATTCCTTTGCTCGTGTATTTGGCTGAGGATATCCACAAGTCGGATTTGGTCAGGTTGCAAGCTTGGACAGCTCTGGGTCAAATTGGGACTGCGGAGGCGATCGACATTTTGGTCAGCAATTTGATGACGGCTTGGGGAACGACGAGGCGCAATATCCTCCGCATCCTGTTGAAAATGCCTTCGGAAGCTGGGATAGAAGGGGTTCTAGACCGCATCGGCCGTAGCGGCTTGGAAACTCTTATCGAACAGGAGTTAATGTTTATCGGTCAAATTTATGCAGGTCTGGTAGATTTGTCTGGGGTAACAAGCTACGGCAATTTCTCAGAGCGAGAGGCTAACAGCGCTCGGAAACCTGGGAACGATACGGCTCAATTGTTGCAGCGGGCTCTGGCGGGGTTGGAAGCTGATGCTAGGGAGCGGTGTTTTTTGCTGATGAAGTTTCTTTATCCGCTGGACACGGTACAAGCCGCTGCTTTCAACATCGCTTCTGGCCAACCTTCTTTGGTTGCTAGGGGATTGGAAATTCTCGATAATACTGTGGATATAGCTAGGAAGCGATCGCTCATCAATTTGTTAGATCAACACTCGGAAAGAGAAAAATTGAGCAACCTCTCGGAATTGATGGTTTACAAACCTCTAGCCCCTAGCGATCGTTTGCGCCGCTTGCTAGAATTGCGCCACTTCCTTTCGGATTGGGCTTTGGCCTGCTGCTTTCACTTGGCGAGGGAAGCGCGCTGGAGTCTTACGGCTCAACAAACTCTCGTCTGTCTGCAACACCCGACGGGTTTTGTCCGCGAAGCAGTGTTAGCCTATTTGAAAATAGCCTCGCCCCGGGCTTTGGTCGAATTGTTGCCCAGGCTGCAAAATGACCCCGATAATTTGGTATCCGCTCAAGTTGAAGAGATGATGGCAGAGTTGGGTGCTGGGGGAAAAAGGTAACATTAGTCAGTTGTCAGTTGGCAGTTGTTATTGTCAGTCAACCGTTAACCGTTAACCGTCAACCGTTTTTATTCCCCTTCTCCTTCCCCTTTTTAAGTTTAAATTAATCACTGCATCTCATTATGTTAACAAGCGTCGAACGCCTATTGTTTGTGAGGGAGGTTCCGATTTTTAAGGAACTGCGGGATGATTTTCTCGTGCGTCTAGCATCGGTAATGGATGAACTTTCGTTTCCTTCCAAGCACAGGATTTTTACGGAAGGACAAGAAGGTCGGTCTCTCTATATTTTGGTATCTGGAACGGTGCGGGTGCATATAGGCGATCGGGATTTGGCACAGTTGAAAGCAGGGGCTTGTTTCGGGGAAATGTCGCTGTTTGATGCAGAACCTCGATCGGCTTCTATTTCTACTCTCGAACAATCCGAGTGTTTGATGCTGACTCAAATGCAGCTATACGATGCGATTGATGAAACGCCGGGAATTGCGGTGAATATTATTCGCTTGCTGTCGCGCCGGATTCGGGAGTTGAATCAAAAGTTGAATGCTAAAGAGGCAATTATGCCTCCTACAGAGACTGTGAGAGTTCCTGAAATGCGATGAAATTGAGGAATTGAGAATTGTGTTTTTAGTCGATCGGTAATTCTGCACAATTTATATTTTGTAAGGTGCCAATAGCGCACGATTTCTCTGGCTAGTGTCCGCTATTGGCACCTTACGAATAACCAGGGTAAACGCATCTAAATTAATTTGATAACAAGGTGAATTTGTGCATAACTAAATAGGACTTGCTGAATAATTGATCGCTTTTTGGCGATGGGGAGTGATTGATTATTCAACCAGAGTTAAAGATGAGTTTTTCCTGCCTCATTTTGAGTAAAATATAAGCGCAAATTATGTTAAACCCAAAAACAGGCATTGTTTTCCCCGAACCGCATAAAAATCTACAAAAAACCGGGCGCCACCAGGTAGAAAGGTTCATTACTAAAAAAATGATAGCAATAGCTGTACTAGAGGTATTCTCAAGTTTTTTCATTACCAGAGTCAGGCTAAATCTTCGTTTACGCAAGCCCCAAATTTTCCTTCAATTGCCGGACGAATCCTCTCCTCTTCCTTTGCTTGCTTCTTTTTTTCTTTACTCACATTGGCTGGAGATATTTCTAGAGGTGGTTCACTGATTCTAATTCCTTTTTCTTTACACCAAGCTCGGTTTTCTCGCTTTACGATAAATCCGCTCTGCATGAACGGACTTACCGATAATATCCTGTGAAGCTATAATAAGCTTGTACTGATGCTTTCAAGTCTCCTGATTCCTTAAAATTATCCCAGCTCATCCGGTCTAAAAATACATATCCTTCAAATTAAGATTTAATTTAATCGCTGGTATTTATAATTATGAACTTTCTTTAAAGACTAAATTAGATATCGCCTGAGACTTTCGCAAGAGGTCTAATGATACTCTCATCAAAAAAAATGTAACTATAGACAAGCACCAAACCCGAATCTTTATCAGTCATAGCCAATCTCAAATCTCAAATCTCAAATCTCAAATCTCAAATGGCATGACTATCCCCAATAAGGCCGGCCCTTCCAAAAAACTCCCACAGTAACTCCGATTAGTGCAGCTTCCGATAAACTTGCTAATAAAGGAGGGATGGGTAGGAATGACTTTAACACCAAACCCAAGAGCACGCAGAAAACTAAAACCCACAAACTAATTCGGTTGAGCAAAAATTGTTGTTGCCAATACTCTAAAAAGTACACTGCTAAAGCTCCCATTCCCAGTGCACCAACGAAAGGTATCAATGTCCCGAGGGATGGGCCGTAAAGAAGCGTCACGACGTTGCGGATTGGCCGCGATTGCGTGAAACCCCAGGCTAAAAATAACTCCAATCCAACCACGATGCAGTTGACGAGGGCGGCAATTTGCAGCATTTCTCGCCAAGGTAAAAGTTTTAAGCGCCGCAGAAAATTACTCACGATCGGCAGATTAGGTAGGTTGCTTTGATTTTATAACAGTTTTGCCCTGGCGATCGACCTTTGATGACAATTTGTGAAGTAAAATAAAGATATAGAGCAGTCTCTTGACAAATTCACCCAGAGTACCTGCCTATTAGTTGTTGGAACCGTGAAAGGAAAAAAGTTATGGTGGAAAACACTGTCGATTGTGCTGTAGCTTGCGTCAATGGCTGCGTTCTGGGCGACAAGTGCCCGAAGCGGGAATACGCAGAAGCAACGTCCAACTTTATTGAAAATACTTCTCTGGATAAAATGCTAGAAATAGCAGAGGAAGCGGTGAGAAGGAAACGGACGGAACCCCCCAAATGGATAATTCCTGATTTTCCCGAATAGAATTAACATCCACATTAAAAAGCGATCGCCCGTTGCAAAATGGCGATCGCTTTTTGTATTCCCAATGAAATAGCCGATCGTAATCCATATATTTCCTGGGATAGAAGCTTTGAGCTTAAATAGCAATTATGATGCCACTTAATGACACCCATTGGCAATAACTAAAAATAATTCAGCTCAAGTGAAATTCGGACATTTTTAATTTAATTGAGTTCAAAAACAAACAGGAGCAAGTCTCGTGGCACAGCAAAAGGAACGCAAGGCAAAAACAACAATAGATGGTGATAATTTGGGCGAATTGCCTCAAGAAATTACCGAATCTTACGGTACCGGCGTCATCGATCAACCGGGATTGAGCCAAGACGACATAACAACCCTGCAGGACATCAGTTCGGAATACTCTTCCACCAGTTCCCAAATCGGCAGCGAGGATGGCGATCCTGCTGCGGAACAAGAAAGTGCCACTGGCGAACAATCGGTGGGCGGAACCGCGCCTACTCCCGACCTGGATATTGTTGACGAGCTCGGAGCCGCGGCGGGCATAGAAATGCCAGATGGCGCTATTTTGCACACAACAGATATGCTTGAACATCGAGATGAAAATCGGTGGGAATTAGACCCGAGTTCTGCGGAAGATTATCAGGAACGACCGGATTTTTAGGTCTATGTGGTACAAAAAAAATAGGTAGTATAATAGGAGCGGGTTCACCAGTATCCATACTTCATATCCGAAGTATTTGTAAATCCGCGCCTCCTCACTTTTGCTTTTGCAACACATATCCAACTCCCCGAAAAGTATGCAGTAGGCGTTTTGAGTTACTTGCTTCTAACTTAATCCGTAACGCACGAATATACACTTCAATAATGTTTGACTCTCCCATAAAATCGTAACCCCAAAATTTTTCTAAAATTCGGTCACGGGTAACGACTTGACGGGAATTTTGTAGCATAAATTCTAACAAATCAAACTCTTTGGCAGTGAGTTCAATTAGTTGACTGCCTCGATAAACTTCACGGGTTAAATCGTTCAATATTAGGTCTTCAAATTGTAAATTACCCGGGTCATTTGCTTGAGTTTGGCGCCGAGGGGCTTTGACTCTCGCTAGGAGTTCTTCAATACTGAAAGGCTAGTAAAATATAGGCTCAAAGTGATGCAGGGAATTAGTGGCTAACCGGCACTGACATTACCGCCAGCAGTTTTCATTTCCCTGAGAACAAGGTAATTGTAATTCCTCCCTTGCGTAATTGAGAAAGCTGTACCTCACCCAACTGACAACTGCTATATCTTCTTATTGCTCAACATCTCCGGTGAATTACCCCTCATAAAGTGTGTTTGTAGTCAGGACTTTAGCCCTCTATATGCGGGTGAATAATCACTATTAGTCCTGACTACAAACTTACTGTGCTTAGATCACCGGGTATGATATTATGTATCGCAAAAACCGGGTTGATGAAGCCAACCCTCCTTAACAAAAAGGTGCTGTATGGAATTTAAAGATTTTCTGGCTTTGCTGCATCCTATTTTAGCTGTAGCGATTGTTTTTCCTATGCTTGGTATTGTTCTCAATATGGCGTGGCAAACCATGCAGCGTCGCAAGCAAATTGCGATCGACACCAAGAGCAAAATTCCACCTGTAGTCGGTCCAGAACACGTCAAAGCAGGTCGAATTCTGTCAGGTTCTGTGGTAGGAGTGACGTTGGTGGGTCTAGCCTACCCGATTTTTGAGCATATTTTGAGCAAGGATGTTTGGAGCAAAAACTCGTTTCAGGTCATTTTCATTGTGCTGATGTTTGTTGCAACGATCGCCTCTTTGGTCATGCTATATCGAGCGACACCCGCTTTATGGCGCGGCATATTTGCAACGCTAACAGGTACTGGTTTGGTGATTCTTGGCACTCAAGATGGCGTTTATCGGCGAACCAATGAATGGTATTGGTCTCACTACTACATTGGGATCGCCGCTGCGCTAATTATGGTTTTCTCCCTTGCCATCATTCAAGACATTTACAAAGACCGCTCAAATCGCTGGCGCACTATCCATGTGATATTGAACTCGATCGCTGTGCTGCTCTTTCTGGGACAGGGAATGACCGGAACCAGGGATTTATTAGAAATTCCTTTGAACTGGCAGAAACCCTATATTTATACCTGTGATTTCGCCAATAAGACCTGCCCAAAGTCGTGAGCGATGGCCTTATCGATATTCAAGTCTAAAATTAGTAGAAATTAGAGAGGGCGGGACACCCCACAAGGAATTTCATGTATTGTGGAACAGGCATCTTGCCTGTTTTTGAGATTTTATGTATTGTGGAGCAGGCATCTTGCCTGTTCTTGAGACGAGAATGTTGCAATATCTGGGTCACTACCAATCAGTCACCAATCTTAATCATTGCGAGTCAAACCCTGAAGGCTAACTTGCAAAATCGACAAACCCAAAATCAGCAAAAACAAAACCAGCCCGATCGTACAAGCATAGCCAATTTCCAAATCCTTAAAAGCCCGTTCGTAAAGATAATAAACAACAGTCTTAGAACTATTTCGCGGCCCGCCCTGAGTCATAATATAAACTTCTTCAAAAACCTTAGTAGCAGAAATCGCCGAAATCACGGCTACCAAAACTAAATAAGGCTTCATCAGCGGCACAGTAATATCCCAGTGCTTTCCCAAACCATCAGAACCGTCAATAGCAGCCGCCTCATAAAGTTCTGCAGGAATAGCTTGCAGCCCTGCCAAATAAATCACCATGTAATAACCCAATCCTTTCCAGATAGTAACCGCCATGACGCTAAAGATTGCTAACTTCGGATTAGCCAGCCAAGAAACAGGAGGCAAACCCAACAATTCCCCCAACTGATTCAGCAGTCCAGTCTCAGCAAACAGCCACTTCCAAGCAATCCCGGCGACAACCATTGAAATCACCGCCGGCGTGTAGTATGCTGCTCGAAACCAGTTCATCCCCTTAAGTTTTTGGTTGCACAAAATCGCCATTCCCAACGGTAGAACAACCAATACAGGCACAACGCAGGTGAGATACAGCAGCGTATTCGTCAAAGTTTGCCAGAATGTGCGATCGCCCCACAACCTGTTAAAATTCTTCAAACCCACCCACTGCGGCATTTGAGTTAAATCATATTCGTAATTAGTAAAACTCAAATAAAAAGCTTGCACCGCAGGCCACAAAACAGTCAAACTCAAAATAAATAACGCAGGTAGCAAAAACAAATAAGGCGTCAAGGAGCGTCGGGAAAAAGTCACAGACATAGTAATTAGTAATTGGTAACTTTACTCGTTAACAGGCTACGCCTGGGAACCAGTTATAAAACTCGCATTTGTAGGGTGCTATTCGGCGCACCTACGCTGAGTCCTTGAAAATATTTCTTGTCCCCCCCTTATTAAGGGGGGTTAGGGGGGATCTAGACTTTGACCCTACAAATAATAATTATTTAACTCCCGCAAACAAACCCTGCCAGTCTCCGGGAGAACTGGCATTTTCCCCCTCTTTCACCTCAAAAGTAACCTTGCAAGCTTGCGGTTGTTCCAAAGCCTCCACGCACAATTCTGCAATATCTTCCCGACTGACTTTGCCCCTAATATTGTCTCCTTGCTCAAATATTAAAGCTTTGCCTCCCGGTTCTTCAGTTAAAGCGCAAGGTCTGACAATAGTATAAGGTATGCCGCTCGATCGCACACAATCTTCCCCTTTCAACTTCCAAGTCAAAATCCCCCCCAACATATCATTCATCCTGACTGCCGGCGGTTCTTCTTCCAAGTTAATTCCCGGGCGGCCAGGGCGGGTAACTCCTGCCGAACTCACCATCACAAATCGCGGCAAAGTCTGTCCCCCATAAGCTTTAATAGATTCTAACTCCAGTTGAAAAATACCCGGTGTAAATTTCGGGTTGAGCGCGCCGTCATATTCAAACTTGCTCAACATTAACTGAAAAGAAAAAATACTGCTGCCATCAAATTTAGAGCCATCCTTAACAGTTTTCGCGCGGAATACTGGAATTAACTCATCAAAAGGAACGGTGATAGTAATCCAGGTATTGTAAACAGTATCAAACGAATAGCAATAGCCAATTCCATCCCATTTAGCTTCGTTGCGAACAATCAATTTGTAGCGCTTGCCGTCTCCTTTGACGCGCAGGTGGAGGCCGCTAAATCCTGTGAGATTAAGCGGAGGATCAAAGTTGCGGGTACGCACCGAAGCAAAGCCGCCCGAGTTGGCAGTAGAAACATTGCCTGTGAATATAGCTGTATTGTCTGTCAGCCGGATCGAACTTTCGCTAGTGCCGCCCATCACGATGTCGTCCAGGGCCCCCCAAGTTTCTTTTAAATCTTGGCTGGGTTTTGTGAAGTCAAAAATTGTTTTGTCGCCTGGTTGAATTAGCTGGCGGCGAACAGCTTGGACTAAATTATTAAGGCCTTTGTATTCGACTATTTCGGGAACATCCACAACTTCCGGCATATAAAATTTGATGCCTTGATAGTATTTTTCCCGCGTTGGGGTGTCTCCTTCTATCGGTTGAACTTTAGTGCCGGTACAGCAGATAACTGCTTCCACGCCCTCGGTTACTAACGGTGTTAGCGTCTCTGGGAGAGTGATATCTCCTTCGACTAATTCGACATTATTGCCGAGAATTTCTGTTGCTCTTTTAGCATCTCTGACGAGGCAGCGTACTTTATATCCCCGCTGTTGCAGCCGCTTGACAACTCGCTTCCCGACGCCGCCGGTGGCACCGGCTACCAGTATCAGTTTGGGTTGGTCTTTTTGAGTTTTGCTGCTGCTTCCAAAGAGTTGTTGCAGCCAGCTAATGCTGCCAATGAAGGGAATGACGCCGAAATAAGCCAAGGTTTTGAGAAACCGGCCGGCATCCCATTGGGCGGTCTTTTTTTCAGTCATACTAGCTTCCTCTGAATTGGCTCAAATCTACTTAGCTGCTTTTGTATTTTAATCGAATTTTCGATTTTTGAATTTGGGCGATTCCCTACCATTCGGGATAGCTTCGCTAGCGCGGACTTTGTTTACTTGACAATGGGTGTGGGATGAGTTTGGCTCAAGGGAATCTCAATAATCAACTCGGTTCCCTCTCCGGGGGCAGAAATGCAAGTCAATTTGCCACCGTGTTGTTCTACCGCAATTTCGTGGCTAATCGCCAAACCTATCCCTGCACCTTTGCCCACCTGTTTTGTGGTAAAAAAAGGCTCAAAAATTTTCTGGCGAACTTCTTCTTCCATGCCCCAACCGTTGTCCTTGATCCGAACTGCTACGGCTTTTTCTCCGGGACAAAGTTCAGTCATGATCCGAATTTGTCCGTACTTAACTGGCTCTTCTTTGTCCCCGCCGTGGGACGATAAATTCTTGTTGATAAAGGCCTCTTCGAGAGCATCAACTGCATTTGTCAGTACATTCATAAATACTTGGTTGATTTGAACTGCGTAACACTCAACCAAAGGCAGAGAACCATATTCTTTGATGAGATGAATTGCGGGGCGATCGGGCTTCGGTTTGAGTCGGTTGCTCAAAATCAATAAAGCGCTGTCCAATCCGTCGTGAATGTCAACTGGTTTAATCTCTGCTTCGTCAATTCTAGAGAAGTTTCGCAGCGACTGAACTATCTCGCGGATACGGTTAGCTCCTACTTTCATTGAACCCAGCAACTTCGGTAAGTCTTCAACTATAAACTCTAATTCAACTGCTTCTATTTGTGCTTGAATTTCTGGCGAAGGCGACGGATAGTGCTGCTCGTAAAGCTGCAATAAATTGATCATTTTTTGACTGTATTCATTAGCATAGCTAAGATTGCCGTAGATGAAGTTAATCGGGTTAGTGACTTCATAAGCAACCGCCGCCACCAACTGTCCCAAACTTGACATTCTTTCGCTTTGCACCAATTGAGTTTGCGCCCGCTTCAGCTCGGACATCGCTGTTTTTAAATTAGCAGTTTTTTCCCGTTCTCTGGCGACTGATGCTTCTAGTGCTGTATTTAATTTTTCGAGTTTATCGACTTGGCACAGCACTATATTAATCATTGCTTTTCTCAGTTCCAATGCAGCGTCTATTTCGCATTGTTTCCAAGGCAACGATTTGTACCTGACATTTTCTTTCCACAGCTCGAAGGATTTCCGAGGAGACAGTCGAGGGTTGCCATCTTCATCGGTTTCAACTGGTTTGTTGGGGTTGCCCGCCCAATTCACCGTCTTAATTACTTCCGGGCGAAACCACAAAACGTATATTTTCTGAGTCGGCGATATTGCTATAGCCAAACACCCGCTGGCTGTGTCTTTCAATTCCTCAGCTTCTGGATAGCATTGGGTGAGCGAGTCTGTATAAAAAATTTCTTTATTTAAATGCTTTTGCACCCACTGAGTTAAGTATTTGAGGGATTCTCCTTGAGGTGTGTGCCCTACTTGATAGCAATTGTCTCCAAATACTATTGCGGCTCCCTGGGCGTTGACTGCTTCTAGCAAATTATGCTGACATTTAACTAACACTTGTGACAAGTTGTCGGACGTGGATATGTCTTCAAAAATCTTGGTTTGAATCGATTTTAAGTGTAGTTTGTAGTCGTAGTCTTCGTTGCCTTCTTTTGATTGCAGTTCTAAGGACATTACTTGCCCGATAAATTCGCAGGCGGCGCGCAATTCATAGTTAAGGTGTTTTGGTGTATAGTTGTGGCAAGCAATCAATCCCCACAGTTTTTTGTCTTTGATTAACGAGATTGACATCGAAGCTGCAACGCCCATATTTTGGAGGTATTCTATGTGAATGGGAGAAACGCTTCTCAACACGCTGAAACTCAGGTCTAGGGGCTGGGGGGTAACAGCATTGTTTCCTGAAACAACGGGGACGGGTTGATAATTAATATCTGGGATTAACCTCAGCCAATTTAACGCATACAGTTGTCTGGCTTGTTTGGGAATATCTGAACTAGGGTAGTTTAATCCCAAGAAAGGACTTAGATTTTCTGCTTTGTCTTCAGCGATCACAGCGCCGTTGCCTTCGTGGTCAAATTGATAGAGCATAACTCGATCAAAACCAGATATTTTTCTGACTTCTTCTACAGTTATTTGAGATAATTCTTTGAGAGTTTGGGCGCTTTGAATTTTGCTGACGGTGGCTCTCACTGAATGATAAAAGCTAAAAACAGAAAGATTTTCTGGGTTGGTGGCTAATTCTAATTCGACCATCAATACTTTTTCTACTCGGTGAAGTATGCAGTCAAATTCTAAATATTTACCTGGGTTCTTGACAACAGTGAGTTTAATGGGATTAACGGTTTTTAAGTTTTCATTAAGCAAACAAAGCTTGAGTTTTTTTAATTGAACTCGATTGAATAATAAGCTCAAATTTTTACCGATCGCACTTGCTGCATCAATTCCTAACAAATCTTGCGTATTTTCGCTGACTTGGACTATTTCTAGTTCAGGTTCTCGTACAACAAGTAGCACCCCGTGTGGCTGAATGTGCCCCGATAGGTGAATTGGTTCTCTGTCGCAGTTTGTCAAGTCAACTTCTTCGAGTGCGGGAATTGTGATTTGTTGATCCATTTGCTTTGTCTTCCGCTGTGAAATTTGGAGAGGGTTCTATTGATTTGAGATTTGAGAGCAAATTGGCTTTTCCATAATAATCTCATATTGTTCGATCGCATAATGGCTCGATCCCTTGACGGACACGGAGAATCAATCACCCGATACTCAGCGAATCAAAAATGATTTAGTCGAAAACCAGCCTGCAGTATGTGTTGCTGTTTAAGCCGCCTCAGCGTTCTAGAATTTTTACCGACTTGGCTCTTCTATACTATCCCTTCCCGATGTTAATTATCATAGCAATTGTTGCCATTCTTCAAGTATGTTTAATAATTTCCCAAAACTTTAATATTTGTGGTAAAATTTTGCCTGCTGGAAAAGGGGGAGAGAAATGCGTCTCCAGAGCGGCCTACTTACTGAAATATTAAGTTAAGGTAAGGGTGACAAGATCTGAAAGTCAAGTCACGCTAAGCTCTTGAAGTATACCCAACAGGCCCGACAATTAGACTGATGATCGACTTCAATACAGTTACTGAATTTTCTCATACCTACTGCATAGCTATCTGTGCCTTTTTAGTTCCGGCAAACTTGCTGACTACTTTGCATACAGCGATTTTGATAGGACTAAACCGACCTCGAATGCAAATTTGGGCGTCTGTCGCTGTGGCCAGCCTTTGGGCTACAGCAATGATATTTCACGTTTTTACCTGGTTCGCGATCGGGGTAGTAATGCCTCCGACATACATCTTGCTAGTTATGGCAATTACTTGTCTGACAATCAATGTCTGGGCGATCGCTCATCCTGCAAGCATGATGCAATTAATTCGAGTTGCGGTATCAGTTGTTAGGGGATATTTCAGAAGGAAGAAGGATGTAGTTGTCTAAGAGAGACAGATCTAGTTATCTAGCCACTCAAAAAAAAATGGCAGGGGGTAATGTGAAAAAAATCAGGGAAAATATGGGTTTCAGAAGAGTTTTTCGGGAGACAAATCGTGCTTCTGAGGGCTGAGTTTTTAGCGCTTATTCCGGTTCGCGATCCCGACAATCTTCTGTTTCCGGGCCACGGGGATGGATCGTGCAGTTGAGCAGGTAGCCGCCATCGCTTCTGCCGTAATAGTAGCGGCATCCGATGCAAATTGCGGGAGGTTCGATCGCACTTTGGTAAACCGGATAATCCGCATTCGCCAGCAGCGAAAAGTCCCGCTGCGTCTGAACATTCCCGATAATAGCGCCGGAGAGTTCGACAGCTTGGCGGATGTTTTCGATCCGGGTGTAAGGCGGCAGGTAAATGTCAATACAAAGGCGTAGACCCTGGCTATCCTGATCGTGGCGGGTAATAGTGCCTCCGAGCAAACCGACGCGCGAAGCGATAGTCGAGGAAAATTCGCTCAGGGAGGTGCAGTAACCGGAGAAAACGTGAATATGTTCGTCCGTAGTAGCTCTCACCGTCAGGCGAGTGGGAATTCGCAATCTCAGGTAAGCGTCGAGTTCGTCAAAAACTGGTTCGGCGATTGATAGCATTTGGTTTGCGTCTTCGTGCTTGAGCCCAAAACCCTTAGAAACCTTTGACACAAGGGCTACTAAAATATCAAAAACTTCGCTTAAGAGGGATTGTAGCCTGCTATCAATGGCGATCGGACATTCTCTCAGCAGCTTTAAATAATCCTCCAAACGATGAGCAATGCGCTGAATGCTGCTAAATCCGAGCATAGCTGCTCCCCCTTTAATCGAGTGCGAGGCTCGGATGAGCTGGTGTATTCTTTGGGGATCTGGCACGGTATTTTGCAGATCTTGCAAGCCTGGTTCGATAATTTGGATCTGTTCTGTGGCTTCTTCGATAAAGTAGCCGATGATCCGCTGTAGTTGTTCTGGCAGCATAATTTTATTCTCCTAAAGGCAACCGAGTATTATTAGTCATTACTCAAACCTTTGATAGTCCTGAATCGATATTTCACCGATCAGTTATTGGGGTTTTTAAGCCCTAATTTGTTTTATTCTGACTCACGGCAACTGTAGTGGCAATGTCGAAAACTGTTAACTCTTAACTGTTGACAGTAATTTTTTTTGCTCCGACGGTAGCGGTTGCTACCCCCAACAGCAGCACCCCAGCACCTGCGAGTACCGCCGGCGCAGGCACTTCCCCAAACAGCAAATAACCCAACCAACTCGCCCCAACCGGTTCAAACAAGATGGCAAGAGTTACCAGAGTTGGGGAAATCTGCATTACGGCCCAGTTCAAAATGGTGTGGCCGACTAACTGAGGCAAAGCGGCCGTTAACAAAATATAAAAATATACAATGTCGGGGTAATTAGTATAAGTAGTGCCGAAGGCGAAGGGGAGAGGCAGCAGTACGATCGCAGCAACAGTATAGGCGATCGCGATATAGCCACCAATTCCCAGTCCCCGGCGCTGAGCTTCCCGCCCTAGCAGCAAATACAAGCTGACAGCCCAGGAACCAGCCAAAGCCAGGAAATCGCCCAGCAGTTGGCTGCTGCCAGCATCCGCTGCGCCCGCACTTCCCACAGCGATCGCCATTCCCCCAGTCAGGGCTATAGTAATGCCAGCGATCGACATTTTGCTGAGTTTTTCCCCGAACCAGAAGCGCGACAACAGCGCTACCCAGACAGGATTAGTGGTGACAAGGGCCGTCGAGGCGGCGATCGAAGTATAAGAAAGTGAGGTAATCCAGAGAGCAAAATGCAGCGCGAGACACAAACCCGCAGCAGCCGCATAGCGCCGAGCTCCCGGTTGCAGGGCGTTCCACTGAATTTTCCGCCAAGCCGGAAGCAGAATTAAAGCAGATAAAGTCAGACGAGAGGCCGCGAGCACCAGACTGAAACCCAAACCGCCCGCCCCTGCGGAAAAGTTAGCCAGCCGAATTAAGATTGAGGAAGTTGAGACGGCTAAAACCCCAATAATTAACACTAGGGCGATCGACCAATTAGGCAGTTGTTTCGGAAGATTCATTTTTTAGGCATTGGGCATTGGGCATTGGGCATTGGGCATTGGTCATTGGGCATTGGGCATCGGGCATCGGGCATCGGGCATTGAGAAAATTTATATAGCAATTTTCACATAATGCTGAACACTTTCTGAAGACTTTCTCTTCCCTTCTCTTCTCCTCTCTTCCTTCGTGTCCTTCGCGTCTTCGTGGTTCGTTTAAAAAAAACCGATCGCCATTCTTAAAAAATTCCCATATCCAAGAAATATTAATGTATAGTAGGGGCAGGGCGGGTTTATGAAATTGTATATTACGGGCAATTATTGTTTGCGAACCCGCCCTACAAAATTCAACATCAAACAAGTCCGAATCATCTCGTTTCCGGTTGCATCGGTATTATTCCAACAGTTAACAGTCAACAGTCAACAGTCAACACTCATTCCGGTTCAGCCGGAATTGATATTACAATTTATAACTATCTATGGCTCCTACAGTTTTGATTACAGGCGCTTCTCAAGGAAGTGGGAAAGCAACAGCAATTTTATTTGCAAGTAAAGGCTACGATGTAGTGATGGTAGCTCGCCAGCCAGAGAGATTGGCAGCAGCAGTGGCTCAAGTGCAGCGAGAAGGCACTTCCGCTGTAGCTATTCCGGGCGATGTCGGCGACATTCATCAAGTGCGCGCGATCGTCCAAAAAGCCCTAGATACCTGCGGCAACATCGATGTTTTAGTTAACAATGCTGGCATTTGTCTCACGGGGGCGATCGAGCAAACTACCTCCGAAGACTGGCAGCAATTAATGAATACCAATTTTTGGGGATGCGTTAACACAATTCAAGAAATTTTGCCACATTTTTTGCAACGAAAAACAGGGACAATAGTCAATGTTGGTTCCATTGGCGGCAAAATGCCTTTGCCTCAAATGACTGCTTATTGTGCGAGCAAATATGCAGTCACCGGTTTAACAGAAACTTTGCGATTGGAATTAGCGCCTCAAGGTATTCACGTTTGCGCCGTGCATCCGGGCTTGATTAATAGCGATTTTTTAGAAAGAGCTCAATTTCGCGATCGAGACGAACCCGCAGTCGAATTGCGCCGCCAGCAAATGAGCAAAATGCTGAAATCTGAGTGGGCAACTCAGCCAGAAGATATTGCTAAAGCTATCTGGGATGCTGTGAAAAATCAGCGTGCAGAAGTTACCGTCGGCCCTGCTTTTTTGGCATCGGAAGCTTATCGGTTGTTCCCCGGTTTGATGCAGTGGGCAATGGAAAAGGGCAAGTTATAATCCTAAGTGGTAATGGATAATTGGTAATTAGTAAAGTACCCAGGGCGCACCGGAAAAATTATTAGTAACGCGCCTGAGTCCTAGGGGTCCCTCCACTTGAATATATACAACTCAAGAAAGAGAGTGTTAAACCCGGCCCGAACACTATAATGGCAAACAAACCAGGAAACACCACCATGCAAATCAAAGCACTAGCAGCTAAAAAAACAGGGGGATTGCTTGAAGAATACAAATTCGATGTCGAATCTCCAAAAGTACATGAATGTCTGATAAAAGTCTTAACTTGCGGCATTTGTCACTCTGACTTGCACATGATTGACAACGACTGGGGTCAATCAAAATATCCCCTCGTTCCGGGCCACGAAGTTATCGGAGAAGTGGCAGAAATAGGGCCGCAAGTGACTCACTTAAAAGTGGGCGATCGCGTTGGTGTCGGTTGGCAAAGGTCGTCTTGTTTGCAGTGCCGAGACTGTTTGCGCGGTAACGAAAATCTCTGCGATGAAAACCAGGGATTAATTGTTACAGGCCCGGGCGGTTTTGCCGATTATTTGATGGTAGATTCCCGCTTTGCTTTTCCTATTCCCAAAGGCATCGATTCCAAAATAGCGGGGCCGCTGTTGTGCGGCGGAATTACGGTTTACGCCGGTTTGCGGAATGCGGGGATGAGTTCAGGGCAAGAAATTGGCATTCTCGGCATCGGCGGTTTGGGACACATGGCGGTGCAATTTGCGAAAAAATTAGGCAACCGCGTTACAGTTTTTACTACTTCCCAAGATAAGGCAGAATTTGCAGAAAAAATGGGGGCGGACGAAGCTATTGTAGTAGGAAAAGGCGAAATTCCTCAAGCGCCTAGCAGCAAATTAGATATTTTGTTGAGCACTGTTCCTGCTGCTTTAGATTGGGTTCCGTACATTGATTTTCTCGATTCTGACGGGGCGCTTGCTTTTGTGGGAGTTCCCGACGCACCTTTGAGCATTCCCTTGTTTCCGTTGCTGACAAAGCGGCGCCGAATTATGGCTTCGCCGATCGGCGGTCGCGCTATGATTAATGAAATGCTGTCAATTGCAGAGAAGTTTGGGATTGAGCCGATTATCGAAGTTTTTGCGATCGCACAAGCGAATGAAGCAATGCAGAAAGTCCGCGACAATCAAGTGCGCTATCGCGCAGTTTTGACGGTGAGTTAGATAATGCGTAATCGGTAAGGTGCGCCTAGCGCACCCTACTAGAGATATATAAGCAACGACTTAAAGCAAAGAATTAGCATTAATAAAACGACCGTTTAAATCGGCTGGGGTCACATTCAAAACAGTACCCAACAAAGCATTAGTAAAACCAAATCTAATATTAGTAGCTTCTACACGGCCGTTGCCATCGGGATCGAGACTTCGCTGGGAGATGCCACCCTTGGCTAACAAACTCGTTCCACCGGCTATACTTGCAGGATCGATCAGCAGCAGTCTCGGATCGTTCAAGCTATAACTTACCTCTTCCAAGGAGATATTGCTACTGGTAAATGGCACACTAATTCCAATCGAATCGTTAGACTTATCAAAATCCACAATTACCGCGTCAGGAACTTCAATACCAACTACTCTAATTCCCGCTTGATCGACTCGCAAAACAAATACATCGCTACCTGCACCACCTTGGTAAATATCGACATCTCTGTCGCCAATTAAAGTATCATTACCGTCACCGCCCACTAACAAATCAACACCTTGTCCTCCGCGCAGCAAATCATTTCCCGCACCCCCATCAAGGAAATCGCTATTTCTATCTCCTGTCAAGAAATCCTCGCCAAATTCTCCCAAAACATCGTCATCATCTTTGCCACCGTAAATAGAATCACTGCCGACACCACCTAACAGACTGTCTTTACCATCGTTACCGAAAATCCGCTCTGCATCTGACGAGCCCCTGACAGTATCATTGCCGCCCACCATCCAAAGTCCCCCAGGAAAACTAGCAAGTTGTCCTGGTGCAAGTGTAATATTTTCAGGAGAATTGTCTCCTACCAAACGAGGGATGTCTGAATTATCTGGGGTGAGTACCATAATTGTAAACTTTGTGCGATGTGAGCATGGATATTGTGCAATATTCTACAGCTTATTAGGGTGCGCCAGAACACAGTTACTTCCTGACTCGCGATCGAGAAATCGCGGCCACACCCTACTAGACAGCTCGATCGCTCCATCTTGGCACAAGCCTGATGGAAATACCCTAGATTAAAATAAAAGTTAAAATTTGAGCCGATGCCAATTATCTTAGTTGAAGACTTGAGCAAAGTTTATCCGGTAGCGATTAAAGAACCGGGGCTTAAAGGAACAGTGCGACACTTTTTTAGTCGCACTTACCGCAATATCAAAGCAGTTGAGGGCGTTTCTTTCAGTATTGAACCGGGGGAAGTCGTGGGGTTTCTAGGTGCTAACGGTGCGGGCAAAACTACTACGCTGAAAATGCTGACTGGTTTGATTTATCCCTCGGCTGGTACTGTGAGAGTGTGCGATCGTACTCCTTTCCGTCGCGAAGCCGATTTTCTGCAAAAAATAACCTTAGTGATGGGGCAAAAACAGCAGTTAATTTGGGATTTACCCGTGCTTGATTCTCTGCGAATCAATGCCGCTGTCTACGGCATTCCCGATGCAGATTATCGACGGCGAGTCGGAGAATTGACAGAGATGCTGTCACTAGAAGGCAAGCTAAATCAGCCGGTACGAAAGCTTTCTTTAGGCGAACGCATGAAAGCTGAATTGATGGCGGCGCTGCTGCACCAGCCGGAGGTATTATTTTTAGATGAACCGACTTTAGGTTTGGATATAAACGCACAGTTTAGCGTCAGACAATTTCTGCGAGAATATAACGAGCGCTATCAAGCAACGGTGCTGTTGACGAGCCACTACATGGCTGACATTACTGCTTTGTGCAAGCGCGTTTTGTTAATCCATGAAGGGCAATTAGTTTATGATGGCAGTTTGGACGGATTGCTCGACAGGTTTGCACCTTATCGGGAAGTTCAGGTAAAAATAGCTAAACCGCTGGCAAAAGATAGTGCTTTTGCTTACGGAGAGGTAGAATCTATTGAGGGACAATCGGTACGGTTTTTAGTCAAAAGGGAGGAGCTGACGGTGAGTGTGGCGAAGATTTTGGCGGAGTTGGAAGTGATAGATTTGACTGTTACCGATCCGCCAATTGAAGAGGTAATTGGTAGAGTTTTTCGCACTGGAAAAGTGTAATGTTTTTGGCTGGGTTCATTCTCCATAGCAGGCAAGATGCCTGTTGCACTAGAATTATAAAGTAGAACAGGCAAGATGCCCGTTCCACTAGAGATTTAATGTTTTTGTGGAACGGGCTTATAGCCCGTTGCTAACACCTAAAAATTGAACAGGCAAGATGCCTGTTCCACGAGAGTTTCCATGTTTTGTGGAACGGGCTTATAGCCCGTTGCTAACCCCAAAAAACAGGCAATATGCCTGTTCCACTATAAATTCAATGTTTTGTGGAACGGGCTTATAGCCCGTTGCTAACACCTAAAAATTAACTCTAAAATTGATATGAACAGAATTGTGAAAATTACTAAAACTTTGCTAGTCACCTACTACGCTTATATGCTCGAATACCGGGCGGAATTGTTTTTGTGGGCGCTGTCGGGAGCTTTGCCGTTTATCTTGATGGGTGTCTGGATGCAGGCGGCCGAAACTGGTCAATTTGGGCTGAAGTCGATCGACTTTGCCCGTTATTTTTTAGCTGCTTTCATTGTCAGGCAAACAAATGTAGTTTGGGTAATTTGGGAGTTTGAAAAAGAAGTAGTGCAAGGTAGGCTATCTAATAAATTGTTGCAGCCTCTCGATCCCGTATGGCATCACTTTGCATCTCACGTTTCCGAAAGGTTTGCGAGGCTGCCGTTTGTATTGGGATTAGTGCTGCTGTTTTTTGCACTTTACCCGCAGGCTTTTTGGCTGCCGAGTTTGGGCAGGTTTTTGCTGTTTTTGTTGGTTATCGTCTTGGCTTTTTGCTTGCGGTTCCTGATACAGTATACCTTTGCGCTGTTTGCTTTTTGGCTGGAAAGGGCAAGTGCGATCGAGCAATTCTGGTTTCTAATTTACCTGTTTTTATCGGGACTTATCGCGCCGCTAGAAGTGTTTCCCGCACCGGTGCGCGAAGTAGTTTTGTGGACGCCGTTTCCTTATTTGATTCATTTTCCCGCTTCAATCTTGATAGGATTGCCCGTAGATGTAGGCCGCGGTTTGTTGGTAATGTTGGGTTGGAGTGCGGTGTTTTTTGTGTGGAATCGCTGGCTTTGGCGGCAGGGTTTGAAGCAGTATTCGGGCATGGGAGCGTGAACAGTTGACAATTGACTGTTGACAGCGGCCGAGATTGTTCGCTAAATATTCGCTGTCCACTGTTAAATTCTAAGGCCACCATCGCGCGACATCTTGAATGGCGGTAACAATTTCCATTATTGCATCTTTGCCGCCTAATTTATAAATTACTGGTGTTAGAACACCTATATTTTCCTGAAATTCTTGGCGCTTGAGTTTAGATAAAGTGGTTTTCATGATTTCTAACCACATTTTGTATGTCTCATTTTTGGGTTTGGATGATGACATTTGTTTAAAGAAAGGACTTAGAGCTTTAGCACGATACTCTTCAGATGGAATCTGATGTGCTATTTTTAATGCTTCAGAGTACAAATTTTCTGGTAATTTTGCTGCTAAAGATGAGAGAACATAAGCGCGCTCATCTTCATAATGTATTTGACTTGTGGTTTCTAATGCTTCGGAATATAAATTTTCCGATTGTAATTTTTCCGCTAAAGATGAGATAGCCTCAGCTCGATTAGATTTATTCTGAATTTGACGCGCTGTTTCTAATGCTGCGGAGTACAAATTTTCCGACTGTAATTTTTCTGCTAAAGATAATAGAAAACGAACTCGAAGAGATTCATCATGAATTTTAGGTGCTATTTCTAATGCTTGAGAAAATAATTTTTTTGGAAATTTTTCCGCTAAAGATGAGAGAAAAAAAGCGCGCCTCGCTTCATTATTAATTATTTGATGTGCGGTTTCCAATACTTCGGAATAAAAATCTTCTGGTAACTTTCTACCTAAAGATGATAGAAAGATAGTGCGATACTTTTCAGTATCAATTTGACGTGCAGTTTCTAATGCTTCGGAGTACAAGTTTTTCGATTGTAAATTTTCTGCTAAAGAAGAGAGAACTTCCGCGCGAGTATATTCATCCTGAATTTGACGTGCGGTTTCTAATGCTTCGGAGGACAAAATTTCCGACTGAAACTTTTTCGCTAAAGATGATAGAAAAAGAGCACGAGTATATTTATTCTCTATTTGACGTGCGGTTTCTAAAGCTTCGGAGTACAAATTTTCTGGTAACTTTTCCGCTAAAGAGGAGAGAACTTCCGCGCGATACTCTTCATTCTGAATTTGACGTGCGGTTTCTAAAGCTTCGGAGTACAAATTTTCCGACTGTAACTTTTCCGCTAAAGATGATAGAAAAATGCTGCGATACTTTTCATCCTGAACTTGACGTGCAGTTTCTAAAGCTTCGGAGTGCAAATTTTCCGACTGTAGCTTTTCTGCTAAAGATAATAGCAAAATGCTGCGATACTTTTCATCCTGAATTTGACGTGCGGTTTCTAAAGCTTCGGAGTACAAATTTTCCGACTGTAACTTTTCCGCTAAAGATAAAAAATCAGGGCCATCCTTTCCCTTCTGAATTTGACGTGCAGCTTCTAAAGCTTCGGAGTACAAATTTTCCGACTGTAACTTTTCCGCTAAAGATGAGAGAACTTCAGCACGAGGATATGCCTCATGAATTTGATGTGCGATTTCTAATGCTTCAGAGTGCAAATTTTCTGGTAACTTTTCCGCTAAAGATGATAGAACTTGAGCGCGAGAATATTCATTATGAATCTGACGTGATGTTTCTAAAGCTTCGGAGTATAAATTTTCCGACTGTAGATTTTCAGCTAAAGAGGAGAGAATTTGAGCGCGAGAATATTCATCCTGAATTTGACGTGCTATTTCTAATGTTTCCAAGTACAAATTTTTGGGTAAATTTTGTCCTAAAGAGGAGAGAAATTGAACCAGATATTTTTCATCCTGAATTTGACGTGCTGTTTTTAAAGCTTCGGAGTACAAATTTTCCGACTGTAACTTTGTGGCTAAAGATGAGAGAACACGAGCGCGATTGTATTCATCCTGAATTTGACGTGCTATTTCTAATGCTTCCGATGACAAATTTTCTGGTAATTTTCCGGCTAAAGATGAGAGGACATCAGCACGATAATTTTGATCCTGAATTTGATGTGCATTTACTAAAGCTTCGGAGTACAAATTTTCCGACTGTAACTTTGTGGCTAAAGATGCGAGAACACGAGCGCGATTGTATTCATCCTGAATTTGACGTGCTATTTTTAATACTTCCGATGACAAATTTTCTGGTAAATTTTCTGCTAAAGATGAGAGAACATCAGCGCGATTGTATTCAGTCTGAATTGGATATGCTATTTCTAATATTTCTGGGTAAAAATTCTCTGGTAAATTTGCCGCTAAAGATGAGAGAACATCAACGCGATGATATTCTTTCTCAATTTGACGCGCTATTTTTAATGCTTCCGAGTACAAACTTTGCGACTGTAATTTTGCCGCTAAACATGATATAACACGAGCTCGATTATATTCATCCTGAATTGGACGTGCTATTTTTAATACTTCTGAGTACAAATTTTCTGGTAATTTTTCCACCAAACATAAGAGAACATAAGCGCGAGCAGATTCATTCTGAATTTGATGTGCTGTTTCCAATGCGGTTAACAACGCTTGGTTTTTTAAATTTCCTGGTAAATAATCCAATAGCCCAATTAATGAATTTACTTGTTCTTTACAATCCGGTTTTTGCAAAGCATAAGCTAACCCTTGTTCTGGTTTCCAATATCCATTTTTTACCAGCACAACCAGCAATGCTTCTGGTATATTTGCCGACAAACTATTCAAAGAAGACACGATTAACCCATATCGACATTGTAAACTAATAACCTGCGATGGATTTTTTTCAAACTCAGATTCTGTTAATTCCCAAGCACGCGAAACATCCGTTAAAAAACCTGCTACTTGACCTAATTTTTCCCGCACTTCATACCAGCCATTATGCCCACTCGCTGACTCTTCCCGCAATAGCTGGTGAATTTCTGCTATTTTCCCCGCTTTTTTTAAATGCCAAACTAGATATTGATGAATATAACCGTCATCTCGTAAAGTATGCCAGTAATTATCTGCTGTTTGCTGTTGATATTTATTTAGTAATTGAACGTGAGCATCTTTCCAGTCTATCCCCAAACCCAGCAAATCGCCTTGACGTTTCGGTTTTTGAGGTGCAGTTAACAAATTCCGCGCTAAATCGTGGAATAAATCGTGCAATCTATAAGTTATTGTTCCATCAGCCAGAGTCACGCCAGGTAATAACAATGCTTGACTGCGAAAATACTGCAAAATTTCCATTGCATCTCGATCGTCCATATCCCAAAGTGTCGCTGTCATGAGGTGAGTAATGTTTGTATCTTCCGGTAACACCCCCAACCAAGCAAAACACTCTCTCTCATATTCTTCTAATCGCTTAATGCTCAGATTTAATGATGCTTGCAAACTGAGATATTTAAACTTCTCATCATCACCGATACTCCTGATTCCGGGGTCTTGCAACGATTTTAACCGACAAATTTCTTGCTTAATATCTGCTATCAAAACTGGCCAAGTTGTACCATTAGCAACTTGTACGGCAGCTAATTCTAACGCTAACGGTAAATAACCAACAGCTTTAGCTAAGGATTTTGCTAACTCAATTTCACTTATTTCTAGTTGCTTGCCTAGTGTTTTCAGTTTCTGCGCCAACAACTTCAATGCTTGCGTTTCCGTCATCACATCTAGGGAATAAGTGCTAGCACCAAGCGCATTCCCGATCGAAGCATCGCGAGTAGTTACTAACAGACAACAGCGAGAACCGCCAACATTAAATGCTTTTACATATTCCCACCCGTTATTTTTGTCTATCCAAGCATCATCAACTACCAACAGCATTGCTTTATCCGCCAGTAAAGTACGCAAATGAAGGGAGGTACTGTGCATATCTGTGACGGGATAATTATAATCCCCCAAACCATGCACCCAATCAGTTAATCGCTGGAGAACATTTGGTTCTTGACCTAAAGTTACCCAAAGTATACCATCGTTAAAATGGTTTTGGATATCTATGTCATGTGCTAAAGCTGCTGCTGAAGTAGATTTACCAATCGAACCCAAACCATGAATAGCGCTGACAACTAAAGTTTGACTGTTAGCTAGCAAGCGCTGTTTTAAATCCTGGCTAATTTCTGGGCGGTCTACATAGTAATCTGGTAAAGGTGGTGCTTGAAATATTTTTAGCCTCTCTAACTTAACACCATCAGTTAAAGAGGCTGATAAGGGTTTGTGGTTTTCTCCCCAATAGTTTGCGGTTGTATAACTGAAGTATCGCCCGGAGGAAGAGATTTTGGGCGCGGTAAACTATCCTCAATAAAATTTTTCACACCCAAATAGACTTTTTTATCTGCCGATTGCGGTTTAGCGATCGTATCGTGGTTTGCTTCTACTGCTATAGGCTTTACATCTTTAATACCGGGATTGGCGCTACTCGCATTAACAATCAAAATACCGCTAGTCTGTATGGTTTCATAATAAACTTTTGTGGCAATCTCAAACTCATCAACGTGTTGGCGATACCATTCATCAAGTTCGCGTAACTGGGGAGCATGAGCTTTTAGTTCTTCAACATTAACCGTAGTCAAAAAGCCTGTTAAAAATGTTACCCATTGAGCAACGTCTGAACCAAGATGGGGAGTAGATAAAAATACAATTCCCTTGCTAGATTCAATTACCGCCTTTTTTCTTTTGTCTCGCGAAAAGTTGGCTGCGGTACTCAGCATTTTTTTTACCAGCAACCCACCCATGCTGTGAGTAACAAAAATTATCGGTCGATCGCCGATGTTAAAATTTTCTAGATCGTCTAAAAAATTACTAGCTTGGTCAAACAGCGGCATAGCAGAACCGCTAGCTTTTAATCGTGCTGCATCATAACCAAAACTCCAAATCCCGACATCTTGTAAATCATTTCCCAGCCAATTCAACCAAAAATTATCTTTTTGGTAATCTCGATCGCTAGGATTTTGCCAGTGCCAAGTATTCCAAGCATGACCGGCCAAACCGTGGACAAAAACTACATCCCCTCGACGGCTGGGGTTGTCGCAACCCGATATTTTAATCAAACCCGTCGTGTTGCTATCTTCATTTGGCTGCGAATTTGTAGTTTTTTTACCAAACATTTTAGGTTCCTTTTACTGCAACAACCTATGACAAAATTATAACTGATGAAGGTATTATTGACAAGCATAGAGCTATAGTATTTGCTTTTTGCCTGAGATTTTTGATCCAGTATACCTTTGCGCTGTTTGCTTTTTGGCTGGAAAGGGCAAGTGCGATCGAGCAATTCTGGTTTTTAATTTACCTGTTTTTATCGGGACTTATCGCGCCACTAGAAGTGTTTCCCGTACCCGTGCGCGAAGTAGTTTTATGGACGCCTTTTCCTTATTTGATTCATTTTCCCGCTTCTATCTTGATAGGATTACCCGTAGATTTAGGCCGCGGTTTGTTGGTAATGTTGGGTTGGAGTGCGGTGTTTTTTGTGTGGAATCGCTGGCTTTGGCGGCAGGGCTTGAAGCAGTATTCGGGCATGGGAGCGTGAATTACCCAAGGCTGATGCTACAGTATTCCTCATATGCGAGAATAGTTATAAATCAAGTGGGCATTCAACCCACTTAATTTGTGCGTTTTCATCCCCTCCCTTCACTCGTACGGTTTGGGGCGCGGGACTTCCCGCTTGTTAGTTAAATAATAATTAAAAATTATAAAAGTTGAGAGTCCGTCCTAGTATAATACTAATCCTTTTGTCAAAAACACTTAGGTGAAGCACCGTATTTACCTCGATCGCACACATCATGCAAAAATGCAATCGGGAGTATTCGACAATTGCATAAACCTCCATTTTTTGTATCTATAAGTACAAAAGTTTACAATAAAGTCTTATATTAATAAACCCAACGACTGATAAACGGGATAAAAGAGATTCTAATGACAGCCAAAAAAAACCTCATTGTAATCGGCAATGGCATGGTAGGTCACAAGTTCCTAGAGTTAATGGTCAGCTCGGATGCTACCAAACACTGGAATTTAATTACTTTTTGTGAAGAACCGCGCGTTGCTTACGATCGCGTAAACCTCAGCGGATTTTTCTCTGGCAAAACAGCGGGAGATTTATCTTTAGTTGCACCGGGATTTTATCAAGAAAACGGCATCCAAATTTATATCGGCGACAAAGCAGTCGCCATTAACCGGGAACACAAAATAGTCTCTTCAGCCAACGGTTTAGAAGTTCCCTACGACAAAATTGTTCTCGCGACCGGTTCCTATCCATTTGTGCCATCAATTAAAGGCAAAGACACTACAGGAACTTTTGTTTACCGGACAATTGACGACCTGGAAGCGATGTCCGATTACGCTAAAAATTGCAAAACAGGCGTAGTAATTGGCGGCGGTTTGTTAGGTCTAGAATGTGCTAACGCCCTGCAAAATATGGGCTTGAAAACTCACGTTGTTGAGTTTGCCTCGCGGCTGATGCCCGTGCAAGTTGACGAAATTGGCGGTGCGATTCTCCGCAGCAAAATAGAAGATTTGGGGGTTTCGGTTCATACCAGCAAATCTACCACAGAAATTGTTAGCGAAAATGGCAAAGTTACTAAAATGCTGTTTGCTGACGGTTCGGAATTGGCAACAGATATGATTGTGTTTTCTGCTGGCATTCGCCCCCGCGACGAAATTGCCAGAAGTTGCGGTATAGAAGTAGGAGAACGCGGTGGCATCATCATAAATGATAGCTGCCAAACCTCCGATCCTGACATTTATGCGATCGGAGAATGCGCCCTGTATCAAAATCGCATCTACGGCTTAGTTGCGCCTGGGTATACAATGGCAAGCGTAGCTGCAGATATTTTGAGCGGTGCCGCGGATGACGGACAAGATGCCCGTCCCACAAGCACTTTTACAGGTGCGGATATGTCCACTAAACTCAAATTATTGGGGGTGGATGTCGCTAGTTTTGGAGATCCTTTTCCCAAGTCGGGCGATGCTAAAGAAATTGTTGTCGCTGACACCTTCCAAGGCATTTACAAAAAATTAGTTTTAAATCAAGACGGCAGCCGAATTTTAGGCGGAATTCTCGTAGGAGATGCTTCGGCTTACGGCACTTTGCTGCAATTCATGCAAAATGAAATTGCTCTGCCGCCGCATCCCGAAGATTTGTTAATCCCACCGCGAGAAGGGGCAGCATCGGCGGGTTTTGGAGTAGACAGTTTGCCGGATTCGGCTCAAATTTGTTCTTGCAATAATGTTACCAAAGGGCAGATTTGTGAAGCGATTCGCGATCATAATTTAACCGATGTTGCCAGCGTCAAGAAATGCACTCAAGCTGGTACGGGCTGCGGCGGCTGCGTGCCTTTAGTGACGGATATCTTCAAGTCGGAGATGAAGAAAGCTGGGTTTGCAGTCAAAAATAATCTCTGCGAGCATTTTGAATATTCTCGTCAAGAATTGTACCATTTAGTGCGTTCTCAAGAAATTAAAACTTTTGAGGAGTTGATTGAAAGACACGGCAAAGGTAAGGGTTGCGAAATTTGCAAGCCTGCTGTTGGTTCGATGCTGGCTTCTACTTGGAATGACCATATTTTAGAGAAGTCTCACGTCGGTTTGCAAGATACGAACGATTACTTTTTGGCAAACATTCAGCGCGACGGTACTTATTCGGTGGTGCCGCGAATACCGGGGGGAGAAATCACGCCGGATAAGTTGATTGTTTTGGGAGAAGTTGCCAGGGATTTTGGGCTTTATACTAAGATTACTGGCGGGCAACGGATTGATTTGTTTGGAGCTCGCGTGGATCAATTGCCGCATATTTGGCGTCGGTTGATTGATGCGGGATTTGAGTCGGGACACGCTTACGGTAAGGCTCTGCGTACTGTAAAATCTTGTGTTGGTAGCACTTGGTGTCGCTTTGGGGTGCAGGATTCAACGAGTTTGGCGATCGAAGTTGAATTGCGGTATCGTGGTTTGCGATCGCCCCACAAGCTCAAATCTGCTGTCTCTGGTTGCACTCGCGAATGCGCGGAAGCTCAAAGCAAGGATTTTGGGATAATTGCGACAGAGAATGGTTGGAATTTGTACGTGTGTGGCAACGGTGGTATTAAGCCACAGCACGCGGTTTTGCTGGCGACGGATATCGATAAGGAAACGCTCATTAAGTATATCGATCGATTCTTGGTTTTCTACATCCGCACGGCCGACAGATTGGAACGCACTGCTACTTGGTTGAATAAGCTTGAGGGCGGGATTGAATACTTGAAACAGGTGATAATTAAGGATTCTCTAGGCATTTGTGCTGAATTAGAAGCGCAAATGGAACATTTAGTGAATACTTATCAATGTGAGTGGAAAACGACGATTGAAGATCCACAAAAGGTGCAGCGGTTCCAGCATTTTGTGAATTCCGATTTGCCTGATCCGAGTATTGTTCGTGTTGCGGAACGGGGACAAACGCGGCCGGCTAACGAACATGAAAAGGCTCTGGCTGGAGTTTCGGAATAACCCATATAATCGGGTTTCCAAGCAGAGCCTAGGAAACCCGGAGATCCCCCCTAGCCCCCCTTAATAAGGGGGGAACAAGAACACTAGATTGAAGTAAATTAATCTCGTTCCCAGGCTCTGCCTGGGAATGAAGTCCCGGAGGCTCTGCCTCCTCTAACCGTAAGCCAGAGCCTCCTTCGGCGAGGCAGAGCCTCGAAACCTACGTTCCCAGCCGGAGACTGGGAACGAGATTGAAGTAAATTAACAGGAAAAGAAAATGGTTCAATCTTTACAAGTTTCCGATACAGTAACAACTTGGGTAGATGTGTGTTCTCTGGATGCGATCGCCCCTTATACTGGAGTTTGCGCTTTAGTTAAAGGCGAACAAGTGGCGATTTTTCGAGTGGGAAACGGGGATGAAGTTTATGCGCTTAGCAATTACGACCCGTTTAGCAAAGCTTTTGTTTTGTCGCGGGGAATTGTGGGCGATCGCAAGGGCACTCTCAAAGTTGCTTCTCCCATTTACAAGCAAAACTTTAGTCTCACTACCGGGCAATGTCTGGATGATGAAACGGTAAAGATTCCTACTTTTGCGGTTCGGGTTGTAGCCGATCGCGTCCAAGTAGCTGTTAGTTAGATTCAGCGGCTTAATTGTTCGATCGCCATCCGCCACCACCTAACATTCCTGTGGGTGCTGGCGGATTTTGCATTGGGGCCCTCCCGACTCAGTATTTTTCGTATAAAATAGAGTCGATTGGCTCCATACTCCAGGCTCGCTCAAAAAAATCTCAACTAATATCCGAGCTGATGGGAGGATTGTCAATGCAAACAAACTTCAGGGGCAGGGTATTGGTATGTTGTTAAAAAAACTTGTTTCCGAAAATAATCCCCAGACTGTAGCAGAGTTCATCCATGCCCAACTCAAAATCGGTCAACTGACTTGGGGCGAACTCAACATACAAGTTTTCGGCCAGCACTGGCGGGACGAATCTTTGCACGAAGTCCTCAGAGAAATTGCAGCTAAGCTCGACAAAGAAACAGCGAGCCAAATTATAGAATATCTCACAGATCAGAACGGTCAACAAGAAAAATTTATTAATTTGTTTTTAGCAGCGCAATGCCTGTTAAAAGTTAAAAATGATGTTAATAAAAAAACCACCAAAAACCTGTTAAACGCTTTAAAAAAGTTATCGCAATACGGTACGGGTTTCCTGATTCTTTATCAAAGCGCTCAAGAATTGCAGGAAACTTATCAAATTCGCAATCGATCGATCGCGGCGATCGCCCAAACTTGGAAAAACGACCCGCAAACCCTGCCCTGGCTGAAAATACTCGCTCACTCCACCGACTGTGGAGAAGTCCGGGCCACAGCAGTCGAAGCAATAGCCCGTGGTTGGCCAGACCAGCCAGAAATTTACCTGATGCTCAAAAACCTCGCCAAATCAGATCCAAGCTGGGCAGTGCGATCGACCTGTGTGCGAGAAATGGCTTGTGGTTGGCCAGACACGAGCGATACCTTGCCGCTGCTGACTGCCTTGGCTCAGTTTGATCAAAGTCCCGCAGTTCGCACCGCAGCACTCGAACAGTTGGCCTCTAATTGGCCCGATCGCACAGATACCTTGCTGCTGCTGAGAACGGCCGCCGAATCAGACGAAAATTTGGGAGTGCGAGTCGCAGCGTGGCAAGAAATAGCCAGAGGTTGGCACAGCCTTTTAGGCACGGTTTCCCTGCTCAAAAACCTTGCCCAGACAGGAAGTTCTATCCTGCGAACCGTAGCGGTGCGGGAGTTGGCAGGGGGCTTTTCAGCAGCAGCCGACGTTTGCCTGCTGCTGAAAAGCCTAGCCGAATCCGACAGCAGCAAAGAAGTGCGGACAGCAGCCTTAGAAGAATTGGCCTCGCACTGGCCCGACGAACCTGACATTTACCCGCTGCTGAAGACTAAAGCCGAGTCCGACGCGAGTTCGAGCGTCCGGCGCTCAGCAGTGCAAGCAATTGCCTCTGGCTGGCCAGGGAACGCCGAAACTCTGACTTTTTTGAAAAATATAGCATTGGGCGATCGCGACGCCGACCTGCGAGAAATAGCCCTACAACAGATAGCCGCAGGTTGGCCCGACCACCCAGAAACCCTGCCCCTGCTGCAAAAAATAGCTGATTCCGAGGATTACTGGACTGTGCGGCAAGTAGTAGTGGAGGCTGTCGCCACTGTGGCATCAGGCAGTCTCGAAGTCTTTGGCTGGTTGCAAAATCTCGCCGCGTCAGACAGACACCTCAACGTCCGAGAAACTGCGGTGGAAGAGATCGCAAAACGCTGGTCTCACCGGGGCGAGACGCTGCCTTTCCTCAAAAGCCGGGTCGACTTGGAGCATGATTCTCACCTGCTGAGCGTGCTGGTGCGGGCGATCGTGCGGGGGTGGCCCGACGACCCAGAAACCTTGTCTTGGCTGAAAATTCAGCTCGATTCTGGGGAAGCGCTGGTGCGGCAAGCAGCCGTGCTTGAACTCGCTTACAATTGGCCAGACAATCCTGAAACTTGGATGCTGCTGGAGGCTCAAGCAGAGGGCGATGAGAGTCCCGCTGTCAGGCAAATCGCTTTGCAAAAGTTAGCGCGCGGGTGGACAAATCAGTCTCAAACTTTCGAGTGGCTCAAAAGTAGATCTCAAAACGATGAAGATTCGCAGGTGCGGGCGATCGCCCTGGTAGAGTTAATGCGGGGATGGAAAGACGAGCCGGGAATGTTTGAGTTTTTGCGCGATCGAACTTTGAGCGATCCTGAAAATCAAAACGGTTCTTTTCCTTACAATCCGCGATTTACAGCGCTCGAAGCGATTATCGAACATTATCCCGAAAATCCGGGAGTTGTGCCTTTGTTGCGATCGCTTGCAGTTTCCGACGCAGAAGAGCAAGTGCGGGCCTTAGCGGGTCGCCGGCTACGCAGCCAAGACTGGTAAGTAGAAACAATCCTTTAGACACCTCGGAAAATTAATCATGCCTGCTCTTATTTCTGGAGTTTGATGAGGCTCCAACTTTAGACGTTTAGGCATAACTTCTCTTCCTTGCACTCTTAACATTCTTTCAGTATATCATTCCGGCGCAGGCGGAAGAGATATTAACAGTTAACACTAGGACTAACTCAAACGAGTGACACTCAAATGAGTGACACTCGAAAAAGTGACTGTGCATTAACAAATCCCACCAGTTATACCTGAAATATCAAATACCAAAACTTAAATGTTGAGAGGAACCAAATTATGTACACCGAAGAAAGAAGCTTGAACAATGAAACTATGGCTCTCGTCGCCGAAACTACTTCTCAATCAACTCTGGCATTTGCTGAAACCACTGCAGGAAACAAACCCACATTACAAAGGGGTTCAACAGGTCAAGCTGTCAAGGAACTACAACAGCTTCTATATCATTGGGGTTATTATTCCGGGGCTATTGACGGTATTTTCGGCATCCAAGTTCACAACGGCGTCAAAGGCTATCAACACCGCGTCTTTTTACAAGAAGATGGGATTGTCGGCCCTATCACTTGGCAAGCACTATACTCTGGTGCACCTGTGAATATGCCGGTAGTCATGAAGGGCAGTTCTGGTAATGCTGTTAAAATTGTTCAGAATGTCTTGAAAATGAATGGATACTATTTCGGTTCCATTGACGGATTCTTCGGGGCGATGACAGATGTAGCAGTGCGACAATTGCAGCTCAGCAAGGCTTTACCGCAAGATGGAATTGTCGGCTACAAAACTTGGCACGCCCTCAGCAAGTTACGGCACTAATGACGGGTGGGATTCATATAAATTCCGGTTGAACTCCTCATGATTGTTGACTGTTGACTGTTTAGTCTGGAGCCAAAAACTCAATGGTTGAGTGTTAACTGTTGACTCGATTTTCTTATTCCGAGGCAACCGGAAACCATATGATGACGTTGGTTGTTGGTATTTTGATGCTGTATGAGTTTGTTTCATTTATCTTGAAAACTTAAGAAATATCTAAAGGAGTACGTGTGATGGGTCCTAAATTCAAGAGAAGAATTCTTTCAATTGATGGTGGTGGTATTCGGGGTATTATTCCTGCGATCGTTCTCAACTACATTGAAGAGCGCACAGGAAAACGCATAGCAACAATGTTTGATTTTATTGCAGGCACTTCAACAGGAGGAATTTTAGCACTGGGTTTAACTAAAAAGAACTCCGACTCTAGCATCAATCGTGAGCCAGAATATACCGCCGCCGAACTTGTAAATTTCTATCGTAAATATGGAGGAAAGATTTTTAATCAGAATATTCCACTGGATTTTGATGATCTGCTACAACCCAGGCACAAGCCACAAGGTAGGCAAGAAGTTTTAAAGGATCTTCTAGGTGAAGCTAAGATTGAAGACGCATTACGAGAAATTTTTATCCCGAGCTATGATATTGAACTGAGAGTACCAATTTTTTTTACAAGCAATCCGGACGCAGAGGAGATCAAGAGTTTTGATAGCCGGAAAGTATGTACGGGATTCAAAATGTGGGAAGCAGCAATGGCAACTTCTGCTGCACCGACATTCTTTCCACCCTACAAACTCGACACGGGACATCATACCGATGAGGGATATTACGCTTTAGTAGACGGCGGCATCTTGGCAAATAATCCTGCTTCACTTGCAATAATGGAGGCGATGATTTCTTACAAGAAAAAAACTCGTGAAGAACTACACCGTAAGGATACCCTTGTTGTTTCTCTGGGTACTGGCTCACTAACTAAGAAATATAAGTATAGAGACGCAAAAAATTGGGGACAAATCAAATGGGCACTTCCGTTACTTAACGTTTTTCTAGATGGTCAAAGCGAATCTGTTGCGTATCAGCTCAATCAGCTAATGGTGACTAAGGCCGACCAAGAAAATAACAGAAATTACTATCGTTTTCAACTTCCATTGAGTAGCGATAATGGTCACGATAAAATCGACAACGCAAGTCCCAGTAATATTGATCACCTTGAAGAGCGAGCTGAAAAACTGATTGAACACAGTAAGAAAGATTTGGATGAGTTGTGTAAGCTTTTGAAGGAGGAAACTGAACTATATTCTAATCAACCGGACAGTTAAATCGAGATCCGGCTGGAGGATTTATAATGGGGGTAAGATTTGGTGTGTATTCATTCCCACCACAGGGCATCCCAAACCGCACCGCTTCCCCCATTACCGAACAGCGATCGCAATCCGAAGCCGTTTTGTCCCACATGAGCAACTGTTCCCGAAAAACTTGGTATTGCTTGCCCCGCTGCACGAGACTTGCAGTTTCCGACGCAGAAGAGCAAGTGCGGGTATTAGCTGCTCTCCGGCTTCCAGTGTTCACAATTAACTGTTAATAATCGCTCAAAAGGCCGATCGCATACCGCACCGCTTCCCCCATCATCGAACAACGAACGCGCTCGGACGCCGTTTTCTCCCACGTGAGCAACTGTTCCCGAAAAACTGGGTCTTGCTTCGCCCGCTGCACGATCGCCTGACTGATAACTTTCTTTTGAATCTGCTCTGTGGGGATACCTTGCTGCTTCAAATAATCCAACAGCCGCTGCACGCTTTCGGAGAATTTATCCGGCGTCTGAGACATCAAAATAAACGAAATTTGGCGCACCATTCGCTGGTAGATTTCCTGTCTTCTTAGCAATACTTCCTTTTGGCTCGGCTCCGCATTGTTACTAGGAACAGCCAAGTCGAGCAAACTCAAAATTTCAGCGTCCTTGCCTAAAACCTTTTCCAACATATCTGGATAAAGCTCCAAAATGCGATCGCCCAAAATCTTGCCGTTCACCAAACGGTTCGCACTCAGCCGCAGTAAATTTTGTTCTCCCGCCGACTCAAAAAATTGAACGTTAAATTTGAGTTCGTGGCTTTCCAACTCCACCCGACGCAGCGTAAAAACCAAAGCCTCCCAATTAGGAGATTCATCAAAACACACCTTCACAATAGAACTGTCCTCTTGATGCTGCCGCCCCAATTCCCCCGACTCAAAATTGCGCTCGACCGGAAAGCGAGTTGCTGCCACTTTCGCAGTATAATCAAACTGAGTAAAAACATAGCTGCAGTCAACTCGTGAGAGATCGACATCTTGAACTTGCCAATTTTGAATGCAGCAACCCGTAAGCTGCGCCCCCTCCAAATTCGTCCGAATCAAACGGCACTCTATCAAACAAGCTTCTCTTAAATCCGCCTCACCCAACATCGCATCCATCAAATAAGCGCCACTCAAATCAGCTTTCCGCAAATCAGCACTTCGCAAATTAGCTTCGCTCAAATCTGCCCGCAGCAAATACACTCCTTGCAGGTTAGCTCGCAGCAAAAGCGCCTTCTTAAAACTCGCTTTCAATAAATAAGAACCCGCCAGATTAGCTCGACTCAAATCAGCGTTATCCAGCACCGCCTCAGTCAAATCCGCCCCCGCCAGCACAGCTCGGTGCAAGTCAGCGCCCGTCAGATTTGCCGATCGCATTTGAGCGCCATTCAAGTCAGCTTCAATCAAATTTACACCGAGTAAAATTGCCGATCGCAAATTCGCTTCCACCAAATGCGCTTCCCGCAAATTAGCACCCGTTAAATTAGCACCAACAAGACTGGCGCGGTTGAAATTCGCCTCCATCAATTCCGCCGTCATCAACTTCGCGCCGTCGAGTTTAGCCCCAGCAAAATTAATCTGGTCAGATTTAACTCTTTGAAGATTAGCACCACCCAAATCCGCTTCCGGGAACGCGGCCCAATTGAGTTCTGCTGCTTCCAAACAAGCAAGGCGCAAATCCGCTTTAGCAAGATTTGCCCCGCTCAAATTTGCCCCGCTCAGATTCGCCCCAGCCAGCCCCGCACTGCGGAGATCCGCGCGGCGCAAACAAGCCCCTATCAACTTGGCATTGCTCAAAAAAGACCAGCTTAAATTAGCACCGGTCAAGTTAGCACCAGTGAGGTCTATTTCTCGCAGGTTAACACCGCTTAAACTAGCGCCGCTGAGGTCAATGTGACCAAAGTTGCGCTCTCCCTGTTGATAGCGCTGTAAAAATTCTTGTGTTTGCATTCCGCTGATTGGGGGGCTGGCAATTTAGCTGTTTTAGGACGCGCGGGTCAATAACTTTAACTCTAAGGTGTGCACGGAACACGATCGGGCTAGGCAGGGGGAAACTACCTCTACTACTTACTGCCCGAACTCACGTCCTCCGGGTGATCCGTACCCCCTGTACTTTTATAGATAGCAGCTCAAAGGATTTGTTACGTAAGTTCTCTTTCTACTACCAGCTTGACAGACTTTTGTAACTTCAAGTAGCCGAGTTGATATCTGATACGCTGCCCCGCCGGAGAGTGTTTTTACCTAAAACGCTGCAATTCTTGCTGCAAGTGTTTTCCCCATTTAGTCGCTAGAGGAATTTCTGTAAAAGGAACTTGCACCGCAGGAGCATCTTTCAACAAAAATTCGAGGGCGATTGGACTTCCCGAATTCGGCGGTGACTCTAAATCAACTGCCTGAAAGTTGACTAACAACCGCAGCGACTGCACGTCTTTTAAAGAAAAAGTTTGCAAATTCACAGGCCCGCTGCGAGTAGGTTTTCCCCAAGTTAAACTGTCTTCTTGCTGACCGAGTACAGCATAAATATCGTACTTGGCTTTAGCGAATTGTTCGGCCCAGACGCGATAGGCTTCCAGCTTTTGATACTCGTTCCATCCAGCCCAAGCTAGCCCAATAAAAATTGCCAGCAGCGGCAGCCACATTAAACCTCTTTCCATGCAATACCCTTTTTGAAAATACTCGCTTGTTCAGTTTCTCATCTTCTCTAATGATACAATTAATTGAACTCCTCAAACTTGCTCTGCAATTTAAACTAGAAATTAGAGCGATTTTTGAGCGAGCAACAGCCACTGCCGAAAACTACCAAACGCTCGCGTGGGAGATATCCACAAGTCGCAGCAAGGAAAACTGGCGCTGGCGGTGAAAATTGGGTTATTGTGGTGAACACGCCTTCCCTAAACGGACGATCGGCAATGAAAAAGTTTTTCCTTCTGTGCTTATTTTTAATCGGGCTCGGCTGGGCGATTTCTAATTTCCCAGGACTTGCTACTCAAGGCACTTACGACTCGATTGTGCTGGATTTCCGCGAAGATTTGGGTGCTGCTGAGATTGCGAAAGAAGTAAATGCGATCGCCCAACAGTACCAAGTCGCACCGCAACTCAACAGCGAATTCTCAGCGGCAGACAATGTATATGTAGTTAAGGGCGATCGCACTTTGCTAAACGCCCTGAGAAAATCAAATTTGGCTAAAGATACCGAATACATTGAACCGAACTACGTCTATAGCGCTTTCGAGATTCCCAACGACCCCATGTATACCAAGCAGTGGAATCTCCGCAGTATCAACGTAGAATCTGCCTGGAACGAAACCAAAGGCAGCGGCACAACAGTAGCGATAATTGACACGGGTATTACTCCAGTCGCTGACTTAAAAGAAACCAAATTTGTACCGGGCTACGACTTTGTAAACGATCGCGCCGAAGCCTACGATGACAACGGCCACGGTACTCACGTCGCAGGTACTGTCGCCCAATCAACTAACAACAATTACGGCGTTGCGGGCATCGCCTACGAAGCAGCTTTAATGCCGCTAAAAGTGTTAAGCGGCAGCGGTGGCGGCACGGTTTCCGACATTGCCGAAGCGATCAAATTTGCTGCTGACAACGGTGCAGATGTTATCAACATGAGTCTCGGTGGTGGCGGTGAAAGTCAGTTAATGGAAGAGGCGATCGACTACGCCCACTCTAAAGGCGTTGTCATCATCGCAGCCGCCGGCAACTCCGGCGACAGTTCCGCTTCCTATCCCGCCCGCTATCCCCACGTCATCGGCGTTTCCGCCCTCGGCCCCGACGACGAAAAAGCCTCTTACTCGAATTTCGGCGCAGGGGTTGATATTGCAGCCCCCGGCGGTTCAGAAATGGGCAAGATCCTGCAAAGTACGATCGACCCGGAAACCGGCGCCGAAGTCTTTGAAGGCTACCAAGGCACTAGCATGGCTTCTCCGCACGTTGCCGCCGTTGCAGCCCTTGTCAAGGCCTCCGGCATCACAGAACCAGACGAAATTCGCAGCGTACTCTTGCAGTCCTCGCGAACTGTCACTGAAGATCCGTTAAACCATTTTGGTTCGGGACACCTAGACGCAGCCGCAGCAGTTCAGCTAGCCCAGCGCGGACAAATCAACTTCCGCGATTTCTTCCGCTGGCTGCGCGATAACGGCTATCTCAACCCCCGCTTTTGGATTGACGGCGGTGCAGTCGCCCTGTTGCCTAAAATTGCAATGGTGCTCGGTTCTTACCTGCTGGCTTTCTTTATGCGGAATTATTTTCCGTTCCAGTGGACTTGGGGCTTTTCCGGCGGCTTGATGGCTGGTAGTTCTGGGTTCTTTTTCCTGCGGAACTTGTTTGTATTTGACTTGCCGCAGTGGCCGATGCGGGTGATGGGCAGTTCTATTCCCGAACTCGGCGGTGCAATTAATGGCAGCAGTATGCTGAATCCCTTTTTTGCTAGCGTTTTGATTCCGGGGATTTTGATTGCTTTGCTGTTGGGACATCGAGAGTGGAAGTGGATTGCGATCGCAATTTCGATCGGTTTTGCCAGCAGTTTAGCGGTGAATGCTTTTGTGTCTCCCACAGTCTGGGGATTAGGCACAGGTTTGGTATCACAAACATTTTTGATTGTCAATGCTTTTCTGTGTTTCGGACTGGCGCGTTTAGCAATTAAAACAGAGGTGCGATCGGCATGAGTATTACTGTCAAAGGTGAAATTGAACGCAAAGGATTAGGCCCGGGTACTTGGGCATTGGTTGGCCAAGATGGGGAAACTTACGAACTTAAGGATGCTCCTTCTGAGTTGAAAAAAGCTGGTTTGAAAGTGAGTGTTAAAGGTGAAGTCCGCAAGGATGTGATGACGTTTGCTATGATCGGCCCGGTGCTTGAGGTGCAGTCTTTTGAAGTGTTGTAGGTTGATCGACTAATCCAGCTTTCGACCAAAAAAAACCCCGGCCCAAATTGGCTGGGGTTTATTAATCAGGGTGCATCTTTATTTACTTTCCAGTGGCTAGCACGATGTTCGGGAGAAATTTGATTTTTAACGGCAGATGCACGCAGATTAACGCGAATAATTTTTGATTTATTGAAATTTTGCTGTTTTGGCTGCAATACGAAAAAAAAACCCGGCCAAAATTGGTCGGGAGTTAATTAATCAGGGTGCATCTACTAATTTAGTCTCCGGTTCGAGGT
>NZ_JAUBTF010000031.1:0-19284 GCF_036702355.1 Microcoleus sp. D3_18_C4 | reverse complement strand
TGGTCGGGAGTTAATTAATCAGGGTGCATCTACTAATTTAGTCTCCGGTTCGAGGTGCACCTGTTCCGGACAGTTTGAGAAAATTTGGGGAAATTCGTGGTTTGGGGTGCGATCGCAAAAAAAAACCCCAAACCAGAATTGGCGGGGAGTTAATTAATCAGGGTGCATCTACCAATTAAGCTTCCTGAGAATTCCAGCGCCATCCGGACAACCTCAAACTTTATTCAGCATCACCGCCGATACCGCAAAAAAAAACCCCCAAACCAGAATTGGCGGGGAGTTAATTAATCAGGGTGCATCTACCAATTAAGCTTCCTGAGAATTCCAGCGCCATCCGGACAACCTCAAACTTTATTCAGCATCACCCTCAATACCGCAAAAAAAACCCCAAACCAAAATTGGTCGGGGGTTATTTAATCAGGGTGCATCTACTAACTTAGTCTCCCGCCTCACAGCACCTCTTTCAGGACACTTTGGCAGAATTTAGGCGAATTTGTGGCAAGGGGGGCGATCGCCAAAAAAAACCCGGCCAAAATTGGTCGGGAGTTATTTAATCAGGGTGCATCTACTAATTTAGTCTCCGGTAAGGCAGCGCCTGTTTCAGGACAGTTTGGCAGAATTTTGGAGAATGTGTGGCTAAGGGTGCGATCGCAAAAAAAACCCGGCCAAAATTGGTCGGGAGTTAATTAATCAGGGTGCATCTACCAATTAAGCTTCCTGAGAATTCCAGCGCCATCCGGACACTTACCACTAAAAACTCACAACTCTTTTCGGTGAACCAGAGTTGCACTCGCTTGGTCTGTCGGAACTAGCAAGACTTCACTAATATTGACGTGGGGCGATCGCGTCGCGCAAAAATACACGACATCGGCTACATCGTCAGCAGTCAGCGGTGTTAATCCTTGATAGACATTTTTGGCTTTTTCTGCATCGCCGTGAAACCGGACATTGCTAAATTCTGTTTCCACCAAACCAGGTTCTATTTCCGTCACCCGCACGGGTGTTCCCAAAAGGTCTTGTTTCAACCCTTCAGAAATAGCTCTCACTGCTGCTTTGGAAGCGCAATAAACATTACCTTTCGGATAAGCTTGGCGGCCTGCTATTGAGCCGATATTCACTACGTGGCCCCGTTCTCGGCTTACCATTCCCGGCACGATCGCGCGAGTCATGTAAAGCAAGCCTTTAACATTGGTATCAATCATTTCTTCCCAATCTTGAAAGTTGCCTTCATGCAGTTTGTCTAAACCACGGCTCAATCCCGCATTGTTAATCAGAATATCGATGCTTTTCCAGGCATGGGGAAGCGCAGTTATCGCCGATTCAACTTGCGGGCGATCGCGCACGTCCAATTCTAGCAAATAAATCTCGTTTGCCGACGCGATCGATTTTGTTTCTACAAGTTCGTTTGCCAGTCGATCGAGCTTTTCAAGACGGCGGGCTGCTAAAATTAGTTTGGCTCCTCCTTTGGCGAATATCTTGGCACAGGCTGCTCCGATACCGCTACTCGCACCTGTAATGAAAACAATTTGGTTTTGGATAGAAATCATTTTTTGTCAGTTGTTAGTTGACTGTTGACTGTTGACTGTTGTCATTGGTTATTTGTTAGTTTTGTTATTTGTTAGTTGTTATTTGCTATAGCCTTTCTCGCTATAGTGAGGTATGTTTAATTCCTTTAATGACATTTTTTTATTTTCAAATATGTACCTCGTGTGACTAATAACCGCTATACCACTTACCACTTACTAATCACCCATTACCCATGCCCCATGCCCCATGCCCCATGCCCCATGCCCCATGCCCCATGCCCATAACACCTATTTTATTATTTGACAACCCGCAATCGCACACTAACGGTTGCAATTCCACCTTGTCGCATCAAAACTGCTGAAACCCACCGATTTTCGGGCGTAGCCGGAGCTTTACCTACTTTAAAAATTCCCCCGGAATTTAGCAACTCCAGCTCAACTTCTGAGGGATTGAAAAAGGTTTTTTCGGTGATGGGTTCCTCCAAAACAGTCCCTATTAAAATATCATCGCCGATCGGCTCTCGCACAATGGCATCAAAATGGTACTCTTCGCCCACCTTAACTTGCTCCGGCAAATTCACTTGAATTGTGGGAGGACTTTGACCAGAAGTAAGCTGAGTTTGTTCTGCTAAAATCTCTTGACTAACTATTTTTTCACCTTCAAAGCGCTGCTGGGAACGGATGGTAGCTTTGAGAGTTAATTCTCTGCCATCCTTTTTTTGACTGCCGGCAATTGTAGTTATGGTTTCTGCAATAATCGCGCTACCTTCGGTTTTCCAAGATTTGATCTCGGTGCGGTAATTTAAACTCGGATATCGCTCCCAGAGTTGGGTGAGGGCTTTGGCCATGCTTTGGCTGTTTAAGCCGTCAGAATGAGTGAAATTCGGGCTGTAAAATGCCATGACTGCTTTGACATCGCGCCGGTTGGCCGCTGCGTCAATTTCTGTTAGCACTTTTGTGAGTGGGGCAGGCGCATTTGCAGGGGTTTGGGCGATCGTTTGGGGAGTCGCCGCGATCGCACCGATCGCTCTGGCCGCACCTTGATGCAGCACACCAGCACTTACCACTGTTAAACATAACAACATTTGAGCGATCGACTGCCCGCAGTTAAAGCCAAAAACGATCGCGCGTTGGCGCAGCCCTCGAAGAGGATCGGCTTTTTCGTTCCGACGGCTGGAAAAATACTGAGATACACTTGGCACTAAATTCAAAAAATTACGCATTAGGTGATAATTTGGTTATTTGTCAGGAGTCGTGGCGCGGGCAACTGTTCGCCTGCAACGAAAACTGACAACGGAAGGACGGACACGGCACAATCTACAATCTAATTTTAGATTGCTGATTTAAAATTGGCTGAAACTGCCGGAATAATAAGCATAATAATCTAAAACCTCAAATATAAAATCGATTGACCTGTGGAACTTGTACTTGTAAAAGAAACAAAAACCTTGACAAAAGCCCCCCTCCGGTTGTTGGTTGCAGCTAGCGGCACTGGTGGACATTTATTTCCCGCGATTGCCACCGCTAGTCAGTTGAACGACTGTCAGATCGAATGGCTAGGAGTCCCAGACCGCATGGAAACCGAGTTAGTTTCATCCCTTTACCCCCTCCACACGATCGCCGTTGAAGGCTTTCAGCAGCGATTGGGACTCGGTACACTGCGGATTTTGGGCGGACTCGCCGGCTCGATCCTTCAAGTGCGGAAGTTGCTCAAAGCGGGCAATTTTCAGGGAGTGTTTACTACCGGCGGTTACATCGCGGCACCGGCAATTCTGGCGGCCCGTTCTTTGGGTTTGCCGGTGATTCTCCACGAATCTAATGCCATTCCGGGGAAGGTGACGCGCTGGTTTAGTCCTTTGTGCACTGCTGTGGCGATCGGATTTGAAGCAGCAGCCCAGCATTTACCCCGCGCGAAAACCGTTGTTGCTGGTACACCGGTGCGATCGCAATTCCTGACTCGCCAACCTCTAAATTTGCCAATTCCTGACAGTGTACCTGTAATTTTAGTCATGGGCGGCTCTCAAGGTGCTGTCGCAGTCAATAAGTTAGTGCGCGAGTGTGCTCCTGCTTGGTTTGATGCCGGTGCTTGGGTGGTTCACCTCACCGGAAATAATGACCCGGATGCTGAAAGTGTGAAACACGAGCAATATTTGTCAATGCCATTTTACGACAATGTGGCGAGTTTGTTGCAGCGAGCAAATTTAGCAATTAGTCGATCGGGCGCGAGTGCACTGACAGAATTAGCAGTGACGGGCGTACCTTCTATTTTAATTCCTTTTCCTCACGCGGCTGACGACCACCAAAGATTTAATGCGGAAGTATTTGCTAAAGTCGGCGCCGCTGTGGTATTCCGTCAAAGCGAACTGACAGCAGAGGTATTGCAAAGCAAAGTGTTGTATTTGTTAAGAGATTCCGAATACTTGGAAAAAATGTCTCAAGCTGCTGCTAAATTAGCGGTGACAGACAGTACAGAACGTTTGGCTAATTTGGTGAGGGAATTGGTGGTGAGGTGATAGTTTTTAGGAGTTGTAACCGCAGATGAAGGCAGATAAACGCAGATGAACTTAGATGAAGACTGATGTTTTACACGATATGGGAGTGGATGAATTTAACTACTGCTTCTAATCCTTCTTTGGTCTTCAAGTTAGTAAAAACAAAAGGTTTGTCGCCGCGCATTTTTTTCGCGTCCCGTTCCATCACGCCTAAATCTGCTCCTACATAAGGTGCGAGGTCTGTTTTATTAATTACCAACATATCAGATTTAGTAATTCCTGGCCCGCCTTTGCGCGGAATTTTATCGCCCGCAGCGACATCGATTACGTAAATTGTTAAATCTACTAACTCCGGGCTAAATGTTGCCGCCAAATTATCGCCACCGCTTTCGACAAAAACTAAATCTAAATCAGTGAATTTTTGTTCTAACTCTTCTATAGCTACTAAGTTAATGGAAGCATCTTCGCGGATGGCTGTGTGGGGACAGCCTCCCGTTTCTACGCCCAAAATTCGATCGCTCTCCAAAGCTTGACTCCGAACCAAAAACTGGGCATCTTCCTGAGTATAGATATCATTAGTCACAACCGCAATCTGGTACTGCTGCCGCAGCGACTTGCACAAAGCATCCAGTAAAGCAGTTTTCCCCGAACCAACTGGCCCAGCAATTCCTACACGAAAAGCACCCATAGCGATTTTAGATTTTAGATTTTAGATTTTAGATTTTCTGATTTTTAACTGCGAAATAACCGAGTTGTAGTTGTAGGGTGCGTCAGACGGAGTTATGGAACGATTATCGAGGCTTTGGGGTTCTGACGCACCTTACTAATTAGATTTTGGATTGTCTGATTTTCAACTCCTAAACAACCGAGTGTACTGAGTTTCGTGCGCCATGCTAGCCAGTCCTAATCCCCAACTGCAACTGCCAAGCTCATCATCTTCTAATTGTAAAACTTCTTGCGCCGTACAGCTAATTTGAGACTGCAAATCTAACAGTAACTGTTGACCGGCTGTTTGACCGAGGGGAATCAGTTTCACGCCCGCACTCGCCAAATTGGCAGCCCAACTGTACAAATATCCTAAAACTGCGGCTTCCTCTTCAATCTGCCAGGTTGCCGCGGCAATGCCAAAGCCGATCGCAAAATTGCACTGATTGCCGCCAAATTCCACCAAATCTTTTACACTTGTTGTTAACCCAGAACAAACGGGCGATTCCCTGCGGGATAGCTTCGCTTCACGCAAATCCAGCAGCAACCTGATCAAAGTCCGCCCCATTTGCCAACTTTGCAAGCGCAACTCTTCCGTTTCCTTTGCAGCAGTCGCCCAAGCATTCCAGTAATTCAAAGCCGTCACATCCCCCATTTGTGCCGCCCTCAAAGCCCTTACCACCACCGCGGCTTCTACTCGAACAGCCCCGAATTGCAGCGAATTTTCTAACCAATTCCTCAAAGTAATCTCGCTGTCGATCGCACCGGTTTCTACCAGACTTTCGATTCCCTCAGAATAACTATAAGCTCCCACAGGTGCAAAAGCTAACTGCAACAAAGATAAAAGTTGATTGTTCACTGTTGACTGTTGACTGTTGACTGTTGACTTCTTGCTTCTTCAATAGCCGAAAGCAATTTAGTCATAAGCCCTCGGATTTATCGGTGGGAGTAAATCTAAAATCTAAAATCTAAAATCTAAAATCTAAAATCTAATGGTTGTGTCCGTAAGCGCCCATTTCCGGCTGAAACGGCACAATTTCCTCTGTTACTTCCAAACCCATTTTTTCCAGCATTCCCTGCAACACAGAGTCGGGAGAAAGCCTTAAATAATTATCGGCAATTTCTAAAGCTACGTGACGGTTTCCTAAATGATAAGCCGCCCGCATCAGTAGCAGCGGGCTTGATGCCCGCGCTGTCAGCACCGATTCGGGTTTTGCACTTACCAGTACCAAACAGCTACCGTCTTCCGACTGCAATAAATCTTGATCGCGCAATACTGTACCTCTGGGCAAATTCAGGTGCAGCTTTTCCCCCGTCTCTGTCTCGAATCGGTGGCGGCTGCGAGTGCGATCGTCCGCTGTCATCGGTAAAGTAAAGCTGACAACAGCATCCGGATTTGCAGGCAAATGTTTGGTGAAAGTTAGCATTTTTATATTCTATTCCTCAGAGCAATTCACTTGACATTTAGTTTTTGAGGAATATCTTTTTTATAGCCAAAGGAATAAGGAAGACTGAAGTTCCACTCTTGAGCTCATGTTTCAGAAATTAAAAACGTCTTAATCGTGTTGGCGATCGCTATATCTCATTGCCATTTACAGCAACTTGAAAAATAGTCATCTCTCTGAACCGCTCCCGTTCTTGTCTGTATACCAAATTTCTGTCATTTTGTCAAGCATTTTATCACAGACGATCGCCATTTTTTCAAAAAATTTTGCATATCGTCTAGTAACTCGAAGAATAGAACGGGAGAGGAAGAAAGAATCAAACCATCAAGCTTATTGATTGCCCGCTTGTTGCAGTCGCAGGAGTTCGGCTTGAATGCGCTGTTTGACTGCCGGATTCGCTTGCTGGAGCAAAGTGAGCTGGTTGAAGCGACTAACTGTCAAACCATTGGTTTCGATAACTTTTTTAGCTTGTTGGCAGTAATTCACCGCGATGCCGCGAACACCTCCAGACAACCTATTGATTTCCTGAGTTTCGTTGCACACTACTCTGGGAACCGATCCCCCAGCCATGCCTTTAATTTCGTTATAAGCTTCCACCCGTCTGGGTTCTATTGCCAACACAGCACGAGCGTAGCTAGTAATTTCTTCGCTGCTAATTTCTTGAGCTTGGGCTGCTGCTCCGAAAACGAGATTTGGGGATTGTCCATACAAACCGGGCGCCCATCCGCTAGCTAAAGCTGCAGCAGAAATGATGCCTGCAAACAGCGATTGTCGCAGCATCCGGTTTATGCCAAATTTGGAGGTGTTTAGTGAGGTGTTCATGGTCGTCGGTGATTAATTGCGTGTAGATAAAAATGACACAGCGCTTGGAGGCTCAATCTTTTTGAATAATGTGGCGGGTAAAAAGTTCCTGCCGTTGGTGACTATTTTGAATTCCAGCAGGATGGTTGGGGAGTTGCTAGGACGATCGACTTTTTAGCAAATTCAATAATTTCATTCATTATAACATCGGTCGGAAGTTGACAAAATTCAAACTTTAGATAGTAATTTTAATTACAGAGCATTCCCGAATTGCCTCTCCCAATAATTCTCAAAGCGCAAATATTAAATAATTATAAAAATTATTGACAAATTACTCGCCTTAATTAGTCTCATCAAGGTAGGCGGTAGCAAAGCTATCTCTTTCCCCGCAAGGGTTCCCGTTCCGCGTAGGGTTCCCGTAGGGTAGGGTAGGGAAGCGCCTGGAAGGCTAGGTCAAATTTAGCAGCAATCGCACTCATCAATTGCGGCGATGATTTATTTAATGTTAAGCGGTGGTGCATTTGTCGATCGAGAAAATCCCCCACTGGTTGGGCTGCTGACGAAGCCAAAGCCGGAACAAAAATCATGTTTCACTACCCGAAGATAGAGACAGCAACAGGGCACTAGACATTAAAATCTTGTTATCAAAATGCGCGCTATCTGTTTTTGGCAGTCAACGCCCAGGCCTTCGATTCCAGTTCTCGCTTCCTCCAGTTTGGTGCTGTGAAAACTTGTCTGGGATTTACCCAGAAACCTGGGTTTTCTACGAAATAAAATCGTTACAGCCACCACCAAGAGCAGACAAACCCGGAAAGCTGGAATTTTTGGACCTCAGTTTTATTGTCATCTCGATCGCAGATCGCAAATTTTGGCAAGCCTGATCGCAGCAATTTAACAATTATTAATTACCCATTGCCCATGAAAAGTCAAAAAGAAATTTGGCGAGTTATTCTCGCAGTAGCTATCAGTATTGTAGGCGTGCTGCACTTTGCAGTACCCGCACCTTTTATCAGAATTGTGCCGCCCCAGCTTCCTTACCCGGAAGCCTTGGTTTATATCAGCGGTTTTTTCGAGATTTTGGGCGGAATTGGGCTGTTAGTTCCTCCTGTGAGCAGGGCGGCGGCGTGGGGATTAATTGCCTTGTTTATTGCCGTGTTTCCAGCTAATATCAATCAAGCCGTCAACAACATTCCCATAGAAGGGATTCCCCACAACCAATTACTGTATTGGTTCAGGCTGCCTTTTCAAGCTGTCTTCATTGCTTGGGCTTGGGTTTATACCCAACCAGACGAAGGTAAACCCCGGGCTTCTATAGTTCCAGATAGAACAGAAAATGCCCGATGAAGCAGTTCGACTACCATGCGGATTTTAAGAACATCGACTTTCGACAGCACCCGGAACTTTATCGGGTAGGGAAAGGAGAACAGGGAGTGCTGTTGGTTGAACCCTACAAAGGAGAAATTCTGCCTTTCTGGAGATTTAAGACTCCTGAAATTGCGAGGGAGTCCAGCAGCAAAATTTACTCCTTGTTTTTAGAGTATCTCGATGCCGATGATTTTGTGGGAGCCGACATGGCCCGCAAGTTCTTGCAGATGGGGTATACTCGATCGCGTCGCTACGCCAACCACAAAAGCGGTCGAAAATACCAGCAAAACCCTCAAAAGCTGAAGTCTGTTGCAGAGCAAACCGCAGCTCGAAAAGATATTTTGCCGCTAGAAGCAGATCCGGTGAAAGCAGAATCCGCAGCGATTTTTCAAGAAAAATGGATGCTGGCCAAAATCAACGAGAAATATCTCGAGCTTTTAGCCAGACATCGGCAAATGTACGAATCTTATTTAGTCAACGCTGAGGATTGACATACATTCACAAAAACTCAGGACTTACACTTTAGCCCTGTCGGCAGCAGTGTAGGTGTGCTTGCCTATCGGGGCCGCATCTATTTGCTTTGCCCTACTATTTACTCATCCTCTTCTTCCGCCTGCCACTGTCGCCAAATTTCAAAGGCATTAAAGCCCCTGTATTGCAGGTAATTCAAGACTTTGCCCTTGGTTTTCGGATCGGCTTTACCCCAAGTATCGATCTTGTATTTCCGCATGACTTTGCCTTTTAATTCGGCCAGTTTTTCTGCTTCGGAGTCCTGATTTTCGGCAATTTCTTCTTCCCAGACTTGCTCGAACAAATCGTTGGTAATTCCTTTTTGCAGGCACTTGCGCTTGATGGCAGACTTCCCGTATTTGCCTGCTGCAGAGGCGATCGAGTTTGCCACCAAGCGAGTGTCGGACTGATAGCCGCGGTCTTGAATTTGCGCGATCGCCTCCAATATTTCCTCATTGCCAAAACCTTTCTCTTGCCCCTTTTTGCGAAGTTCAGAGGCACTGTAGTCTTTGCGAGACAAGAGAAAATATAAATAGTCAAGACAGCTCATCAGTTCAATCGAAGGGTGGCGCGCAAATACTCGTATAGCGAATGCCTAATCCAGTCGCCTTGCTATCGGCTGACTGCATCGCGATCGCCTCTATTCTTCTGTATCCTCCTCTTCATCATCCAATTCCACATCCGGTCTGTCCACATCGATCTGAATCAAGCGAATGTGCTTGTATCCGAGCTTAATTTCAAACTCGTCTCCCGGCTTTAATCCCATTTCTTGGGTATAATTTGCTCCGATCACGATCGAACCATTCTTGTGAACGCTAGCTCGATAACTCGCTTCTCGCCCGCGTCCGTCTGCTTTAGACTTCTCTAGCTCAATGCCCTTAGCAGCTAACACTGCATCGTAAAACTCAGCCAGATTAATCCGGGTTTCTCCACTTTTGCTGACTGTGAAGTAGCCGCAAAGCTTCGCAAGTTCTCTGCGCGGCAAATCACTGCCTTTGATTTTTTGAAGCAGACCTTTTCCTGTTAAGGGTGCTGTAGCTGTTTCTGCCATTGACCGTACCTCGCTTATTGGACTTTACTTATATCAATTACAACACATTAGATTAACTTTGTTTCACTGTCAATACTAAGAATTCTGAATATTAAGATTCTGGAGAAATTTCTGCGGCCTCAAGACCGGGGGTGCAAGTAAGGATGCTCGAAGGGCGATCAATTTGCTCCTCGCGGCCCAAATCCTTGTGTAAGCCTCTCTTGCGATCGCGCGGGGAATTATTGTCGCAAATTAAATGTTTTACTTTTTTACAGTAAAGTCTGTTCCCTGCATTCACCAATCCCCGATTGTGTCTGCGGTCAAGGTCAAAATAAGACAGCCATGAATCGAAATACCTAGAGCGCTGCCGCTGCAAATCTGCCGCCAGCATTTACCGGCGCTGGGTTAACTTTTACCTCAACAAGACGAGGCAGCACTTGTTCTAGATGTCACTGCCAGCTACTTGTAAATTCTATTTTTCGGGCTGGGAATCCCCTCAAAACCCCAAATACCAACGAGCAATCTTCTATTAAGGTGTTGGGCATATAACTTCCACAGAACGCAGTCTGGGGAAGGCAATCCGGTAAAAATTGAAGGAAATTTCACCTCTTCGTTGAACGGGTTTAAGCTAAAACCCGACTCAATGGGCGCTGTGGCAGAAACATCGGGCAGCTACTAAGAGGGGAATAGTTTTGATGGGGCGAGATTGCTTCGCGACTCTTAACACTTCGCCAGGAATCAGTAGATTTCTAGGGGGAACTCGGGAAAATCTTCCTCCTCCGGCCCCAAGCCAGAGAATTTGAGGTTATTTCCACAGGGGAATTGAAAAAGACCGAGTTAAATGCACAACAGCTTAAATGTTTGATGCACTACAAATTAGTAGCGGTTGCCGACATGGAGTTTCGATGGAAATGTATTGGTTTCGAGTCGTGGCCTGTAAACTGCCATACTCTCAAAATTTATGCACCAACTGGAGGGGCGCGTCAATCGATTTTAGATTTGAGATTTTAGATTAAAGAATTGAAACATTGACCCCACGGATAAATTCGGGGACTCCTTTATCGAATACAGGTTTTTTATTTCTGGACGGATGAATCCGGGGGCTTGTATCCTGGATGCTTTCGGTCCAGCTCACAGCCACTTCCATAATTAATTATTGTGAAATATAGCAAGCGCGCTGACGGTGAGGACGTTCTTTATTGTTGCAACTCTCGCTTTTATTGTCTTGTGCCGAATGACGAATGCTCCTGCTGCCGAATCAGCCCGCTCAAAAACGCATACAAGCCACCGACTCGTGTCGTGGAGAGATCAAAATTTTAGACTGTTGTTCAGGCTTCCAGATTCATCTGTGGAGTAAATCTAAAATCTCAAATCGTTCGACTCAGGGCTCAACCCGAAGTCTAAAATCTACAATCGACTGACAATTATATATCAAGCAGTCCCGGACTTACTCTCTCGACGAGAAACTCGGTTTCTTCCTCGATGCTTGGTTGGGCTGCTACTGATTTTCGGTAAAAACCGGCTTGATGAACGTAAGTCGGAGATTCGATCGAGCAGTATACTTGCGATCACTTTGCCAGCGGCGGCCGATCGCGAATGGCCAGCAAAAACCCCACCCAGTTTGGAGCCAGGCCAAGAGGGTCTAAATTAAGCATTGCAGTGGGTGATCGCTTTTAGTGACGTTGTTGCAGGTAATTTTGCGACAGGGGAGTCCGTACCGCCGGCAGCAACTCTTCTGGTTTCGTGCCTCGCTGGTTCGAGTACCGCCACCCAAAAAAGCCAGCACTCAAAGCAACGGACAACAAGCAAAGCATTAGGGTGACAAATTTTTTCGATCCCGGTTTTGTTAACGGTTTCTGAGTCGGTGCTGCGGCGCGAGTTGCTTGGATCACCGAACACTCAGAATTAGGAATAGAGGACGGCGAAGCCGTCGGTGAGTTCGGTGAATTATTAGCATCGGCTCGATCGTTCTGGTGAACCCAATCCCTGCGATCTTTTAATTGGTCGGGAAAGTATTCCCAGACTTCGCCGTCAGAATTGTCTGACTCATGCGATCGATTTGCTGGGATTGGGGGGTATTGGGCGATCGCCGAAACCGAAGACGGGGCCTTCCATTCTGTACCCGCGAGCGCCGGTGGCGTTCCCGACGCGATTATGTGCACCATAGAACCGGATGTCGCGCTGTGGGCTGGGGCGCCGGTCAAATAGCCGTCAAAGTCCGGGTGCTGGTAAAGAATGGGCAAAGCCCAGTATAGCTGGTGAGAACCGTAGGCAGAAATTAGCCCAGCTCTGGCCCGGCTCAGGCTGAGATCGACTGGATAGCCTTGATTGAGGTTGCGGTAAAACAACCGCGTCAGAGTTAGGGCTACATCGTCGGGGATGCTTTCTGCCATTGCTAGCACTGCCGGAATGCCCCGCTTCACTAGAGCTTCGGTTAAGTTCCGCTCCGGGCTGTCGTCCGCGAGGTCTGAGGGGTCGCCGTAGGCGCCGCGGCAGGAGTTGAACACGGCCATCTGAATACCGTTGTTAACGAGCAATCCAGCTAAGTCGTCGCCACTCAAGGTTTCAGTTAAGCCGGTGCGGCTGCTGACTAGGTAGAGTTCGCCACCTCTGGAACCTAAGTTGCTATGGCCTGCGTAGTGCAGGACTTGGTAGTGTCCTTGTTCTAGGGCTTGGGTAAGTTGTTCTCGATCGGGCTGTTCGAGAATAGTCAGTTGAATTTCCGGGCAATGGGGGCTGTTTTTGAGAGGATGACCGGTGCGGTTTTGGAGTTCTTGCTGCAAATGGAGCACTTCTCGCTTGAGCTGCAAGCTGTCTCGATCGCTCGGAGAGGCGATCGCCATTAAAATTTTTAGTGGCCCGCCACTAGGCAGTATCCGGGTTTGTTTGAACAAACTTGTACCTGGTTGGTACCGAGAAAACACGACATCTGTGCCGGTTGCCAAAGGGCGATCGCCTGCGTGCAGAACTTCCCACGGCAGTCGTGGCAAGCGCCGGCCTTTGAGTCCGAGTCGCAGTTGCAGCACTTCTCGGCGGTGCTGGGCGATGCCTTGAGCGCAAGTCCAGCTATCGCGCAAGTTTCCTTGAAACAGCCCGCTGTATAATTGTTGCCCCAGGGCTACTAAATTCGGCGCTGAGTTGTTTCCCGAACGGGAGAGGCCGCGACCCGCAAAACTGCTTCCCTGTACTGCTTTTCCTTGGAGCAAGCCCACCAGCGGGTCGTTCATCAGTTGAGAAGACAGTGCAAGCCATTCATTGATCGGCCAGCGGACTTGTTGTTCGGCTAAGGGTACACCGGGTGCAACCTTTTCTGTCCGCACTAGATATTCGTCGTCCCCAACGGGAGTGACTGAGAGTTGAAATTCCTGGCTCACGGATTTAGCGCCCTCCCGCCTTAATTCTGAATTTGCCTGCGTTTTTGCGGCTAGCAATAGCGAACGGCAAAATAATTTTTACTCTTTGAATCAAAGTTTCTGAATGCGCTTCCCCCGATCGGGCGATCGCTGGGGTCATATATATTTGTTCAAACACTTTGAGGATATAAAAGTTGTACTTTAATAACAGTTTATTAGTTTTGATTGCCCTGTGCCTCGGTGAAAGCCGAATTTTCTCCAATCTTGCTATCTTTAACATTTTGCACCTCTACCGCAGACCCCTTTAGATTCGTCGTGAACTTGAGTTTCTCATTGCTGAGTAAAGTTAAATTGGAGGCACTTTACCAGGCGGATCTCTAGTTCTTATTAAAATTACTTCGGCTCGCGCCAACCGGTTTCAGGGCAATATCGCAGGGAAAGTTGAGTATTTTATTTTTTTTGGCGATCGGTCGATCGGTCTTTACGGCTTATCCTCTACCACCAACCCCCCATGTGTAATCTTGATTTTGTGTCAATTAATTAATTGGTCAGCCCTGGGTTCTCATCCGTAAGCCCTCCGCCCTCATCCTTAAGACCTCAGTGGCGATCGGTAATTGATAGTTGACTATCGATAATTGCTCATAACTTATTGCTAATTTACCGCTTTTATGATATAGAAAACTTTTAATTTAACTCTCTTAATCTAGTTACAGTTAAGCAGCAAAAATAAACGTCAGCAGCCAAGAACTCTCAACAATACAATGGCAATCAAATTATTCCGGTACTCTCAAGCAACCATCATTTTTGGTATCTATAGGATTACGCCTCATCAGGCCGGTTTCTCGGAGAATGATTGGATTTGGTAGCGAAGCCTACAAAGCAACTGGGTTTGGCAGCCTCGCCGTGGGTCATTCTCGCTCAAAATGCCGATCGAGCTTGCAACTGTCACCAAAAACGAATTCTGCGTTTATACTACTTTTTGGCAAATTTTGCAATCTGTCTTGAGATTGATATATTTTGGCAGAATTCTTAGTATTGATCCGAAAAAAAATTTTTCTCAGTTCGCGAGGTTTCCTAGAATCGAGAAAAAATTGTGCAACTAAAAATTAGAACAAATATTTGCCCGGGCGAATTATCTAAATTTCTAATTAATCATCGGGAACTAAAATTAGGAGGGTGCTGTCGTTTAGTGAAGAGATTCAAATCCTAGGTCAGGGAAGGATTTGTCAAAGCTGGGAGTGTTACCAAAGTTCAATACACCCAGCCTAGAGCGGAAAAAAAGCAAGGGTAAAATTTGGGGGATACAGGTTTTGGGGAGTTATTTAGGAGTTGTCAGTTGCGAGTTTAAATTCAGCTAATTCACTGTAGAAATTACGTAGAGAATTTACAATCAGGGGCCCTTCGGCGCAGCTTACTGTAGAAAATACCGAGAACATCTTAAAGGCTCGGATCTTCGGGGCAGTAATTACAGTGTAGGTTGCGGATCAATTAATTTGGGTACGCAATGGCAGAATATAAAACTCGCAACAGAGCGAAAAAAACCTTGCCGTTTAAGTGGCATCTATAATAGTAAAGATGAGGAAACCAGCTCCTCTAGCAGGCGAAAGCATGAAGTTAAAAAAATCTTCTGCAGCCTCCTGTTTGCTGATAAATTGATTCAAAGAAGCTTACCTTTTTTTGGGAAATATCAACGATGGCAGACGAAATCTTGTTAGAAGAAACACAGGGAACACTTTCTCCCGCTCAAAATGAAACACAAAAGCCTGTCGGGGATTTAGGCGACGACAGCTCTACAATTTCCGATCAGGAGTTAGACGATTTAATTAACCAAGCACTCGCCGAAAACACCGACGGCGTTACCACATTTCTGAATCAGTCTAACGGCGCATCCACAACAGGTGTGGGCGATGACGATGACTTAGATGATGATGACGGTGACTTAGATGATGATGACAACGATTTCCAGACCATTGGAGGTACTGATGACGATGGCTTAGATGGTGATGATGATGATGACGGTGACTTAGATGACTTAGATGATGATGACAACGGTTTCCAGACCATCGGAGGTACTGATGACGATGACGATGACGATGACTTAGAAGATGACAACGGCATCGATCGCCGCCGAACCGTCCTCGGTCGCGATGACGATGACTTAATTGTCGCCACCGGCGATAACGAGAAGATATTCGGCAATCAAGGCGAAGACACAATCAAAGGAAACCGTGGCAGAAAAAATACAATCTTCGGGGGTAAAGGTAACGACGATTGCGAGGGCGGCGAGGACGACGATGTAATAAAGGGCGATCGTGGCAACGACAAGGTTAATGGCGGCAAAGGCAACGACACCCTTAACGGCGGTAAAGATAACGATACCGTGATCGGCGGCGAAGGCAACGACGACTGCGAAGGCGATGACGGCGATGACTGGGTCCACGGCAAGGAAGGAAAGGATAAGGTTAAGGGCGGCGCCGGCAACGATAGCATCTACGGTGGCAAAGACGACGACGATTGCAAGGGCGACGAAGGCAACGATAACGTCCGGGGCGATCGAGGCAACGACGATTGTGAGGGCGGCGACGGCAACGATACCGTTAACGGCGGTAAAGATAACGATACCGTGAAGGGCGGTGCAGGCAGCGACAAGTGTGAAGGCGACGACGGCGACGACAGCGTTAGCGGCGGCACGGGTAACGATACCGTGAACGGCGGTGGCGACAGCGACGTTTGCAGTGGCGACGACGGCGACGACAGCGTTAGCGGCGGCACCGGTAACGATACCGTGAGCGGCGGTGGCGACAGCGACGTTTGCAGTGGCGACGACGGCGACGACAGCGTTAGCGGCGGCATCGGCGACGATACCGTGAGCGGCGACGCAGGCAACGACCTGTGTGAAGGCGACGACGGCGACGACAGCGTGATGGGCGGTGCCGGCGACGACAGTGTGATGGGCGGTGGCGGCAACGATACCCTCGTTACTGGCGACGGCAATGACGTGGCAGACGGTGGCCAGGGCGACGACAGCGTTAGCGGCGGCGGCGACGGCAACGATACGCTGATGGGCGGCGACGGCAACGATACGCTGATGGGCGGTACTGGCAACCATACCTGTGTCGGTGGTGCTGGAAATGACGTTTATGTCGTGAGTAACAGTACCTCTGGGGCAAGTGCAGTCATCACTGACTTCGCAGACAACGAGGACAAGTTTCTGCTGTTTGGCGACTTGAACTTTAGCAGCTTGACCTTTATACAAATCGGTGTCAATACCGAAATTCGGGTCAATAACTTCGCGATCGCGCTATTGTTGAATGTCAACGCAACGCTTATCACTGCGGCCGACTTTTTGGGAGTTAATCCTCAAACTCCAACTCAACCTCAAACTCCAACTCCAACTCAACCTCAAACTCCGATTTTTAACCCTCCGCAACTGGAAGTTAGTGAGACCCTGATTGCTGGTTCCAGCGGCCAGGAGCAAACTATTACTTCTGAGTTGTTGCGTGTTTCCGATACCGGGCAAGGTCCTGGCGGCATAACCTTCACGCTAACCGAGCTGCCCCCTGCTACAACCGGGCAACTATTTGTTAATGGAGTCCCCGTAACACAAACGGGCGTTACCTTCACTCAAGAAGACATTAACGCAGGCAGGGTAACTTTCAGAGCGGCAGTAGGTTTTGTCGGTGCGGCTACTTTTGGTTTTCAAGCTACCAACGGCCAAAGAGCTCTCACCGGCAAAACTTTTAGCTTGAAAATCGAGCAAGATTCCTTTAATTTTGCTGGCAATCCAGAAGGTCAAGCTATTGCCGGTTCTGCGACGCTCCCTAACAACATCGTAGGCAGCGAGGGTGACGATAACATTACAGCAGGTCAAGGCAAAGACACAATCATCGGCGGCAAAGGCAAGGACACAATCATCGGCGGCGATGGCGATGACGATATCGACGGCGGCGATGACGATGATTATATCGAAGTTGGCCTAGGCAAAAACAAAATAAAAACAGGCCAAGGCAACGACAAAGTTAAAGGCGGCAATGACAATGACGATATCGACGGCGGCGATGATGATGACAATATCGAAGCTGGCGGCGGCGATGACACAGTAATAGGCGGTTCTGGGAATGACACATTAACTGGAAATGAGGGCAATGACACGATCGAAGGCGGCGAAGGAACCAATATTCTAAGTGGTGGTCCTGGAAGCGATCGCTTTGTTTACCGCACTTCCCGCCAACAGATTCAAACAGTTGTAGAAGCTGACTTTATTACTGACTTTGATGTCAATAACGATGTTTTAGAGCTTTCTAACGCAGCTTTTAATGTCGGCGCTTCTATCTTGACCGAAGTGAAGATTACTGCTACTTCTACTTTTGGGTCGATCGGCAGCGGTAATTTCCTCGACTTCACGACGGATATCAGTGTTAACAGCATCGCGAGGTTGCAAGCGCGGTTTGTAGAGTTGGGTGGCAACCCAGACGTGCCTGTTTTCTGTCAGTTTATAGATGCCGAGACCGGCCGTGTGGTGGTGGTATATGGTGTTGCGGGGCGCTTGGACATTGTGGCCAGTTTCTCGCTGAACGTTCGCCTGACAGTCAATAACTTTGTCTTCATCGGCGAGCCACTAACTATTCCTGTCGGTACTGCTGGTGCTGACAATGTGGATTTCACCACTTCTCCGGCCCCAGTTAATTACGATGGTTTAGCAGGCGATGACAAGATTGTCGGCAGCAATTTTAACGATAGCCTCAAGGGCGGCGACGGCAACGATACCATCACCGGCGGCCTCGGTTTGGATTTCATAAGTGGCGGCACTGGTTCGGATCTGTTTGTTTACAGGACAACTAAAGAAGGCGGCGATAAAATTTCCGACTTTACTGTTGGGGTAGACAAATTCGAGTTTAGCGCGAGCGCTTTCGGCAATTTGACTACGACTAACTTTGACGGTGTTAGCGGTTCAACTCCTGACATTACTGGCAAAGAGTTCGTGATTTTCACAGGCGGCAGTTATGCCTCTTTGGAAGCTGCACAAGCTAAAGCCTTGGGCAATTCTACAACTGCTGGTTTCTTCGCATTTACTAATGCTGCGAACGAGACGGTGTTGTATTTTGACTCGAACGGTACCGCAGCCGGTGGTTCTACCTTGATTGCAAATCTGGGTACTGCTGCTAGCAATCTGGGAACGGCGGACTTTGTATTTACAGGTACGATCGCACCTTCTGCCGGTACTACTACCAACTCAGGTAGCATTGTTGATTTAACTGCTGCTGGGAACACTTACCCGAGCGACTTTAACAATTTCGGTTCTGGTGCTGGCGGTTACAACTTCACCACTCCTGTCTTGTTTACCGGAGATGCGAAGGCTAACAGCGTCACTGGTACTGAATTTGCTGACATCTTCAGCGGCGGCAGCGGTGCAGATGTTCTGACTGGCGGTGCTGGTGCGGATCTGTTTGTTTACAAAGCAGTAGGCGAAGGCGGTGATACGATTACTGACTTTACTGCTGGAACTGACAAATTCCAGTTTACCGCGAGCGCTTTCGGTAATTTGACTACGACTAACTTTGACGCTGTAAGTGGTTCAAATCCTGACATTACTGGCAAAGAGTTAGTGATTTTCACTGGCGGCAGTTATGCCTCTTTGGAAGCTGCACAAGCTACAGCCTTGGGCAATTCTACAACTGCTGGTTTCTTCGCCTTTACGAATGCGTCGAACGAGACGGTGTTGTATTTTGACTCGAACGGTACCGCAGCCGATGGTTCTACCTTGATTGCAAATCTGGGTACTGCTGCTAGCAATCTGGGAACGGCGGACTTTGTATTTACAGGTACGATCGCCTCTTCTGTGGCTGGTACTACTACCAACTCAGGTAGCGTGGCCGATTTAACTGCTGCTGGAAACACTTTCCCAACCGACTTTAACAATTTCGGTTCTGGTGCTGGCGGTTACAACTTCACATCTCCTGTCTTATTTACGGGCAATGACAGTGCTAACAGCGTCACTGGTACTGAATTTGCTGACATCTTCAGTGGCGGTTCTGGTGCAGATGTTCTGACTGGCGG
>NZ_JAUBTF010000030.1:0-83627 GCF_036702355.1 Microcoleus sp. D3_18_C4 | reverse complement strand
TAAGTTAGGAGTTGGGATTCAATTAAATCTCAGCAAAACTTTTCATTATATCATAAAATTATTTTGCAAGAGATCTATTGAGAAGAAGCGGCTTTCGTCAGAAGTTATTAGTTAACAAGTAGGCAGACGCGACAAAAAAATAAAAGATATTAGGGGCGGGTAAGGCAATAATATATACTAGCCACAGTTTATTATTAATGCAAAAGTCGGCTTCCCCCACGCCATGTTTATTTCCACCTACTCAGTAATAAATCATTAGTAATTAGATAGTGTTTGGTAGGATCAATCCCCGTATGGTAAGCCGATGCGATGGGGATCGGCACCAATCTCAGCTTTGACAATTGCTAAAAGAATATAGATGCGGGGCGGGGAATGCCAGTCTGAAGAGAATTGATCGCGTTTGAAACAGCTTGTTACGAAAGTCATAATTTTATAATAAAAAGGCTGTATTAGTTGGGAGCGTAATACCGAAACAGTTTTGCAATAAAGCCTAACTAAAAATTGGGCATTTCTGTTTGAATTCTCTTGAGGAAATTCCACTTTTTGCGTCCCGCACTGTAGTCATTAGTCAGAGGATATAAAGAAAAGGGAAGAATATCTAGTTTTGCAGTGTTGTCTGTTTATTTGCTAAGCTAGAGGTGGCGCTCTGTAACCAATAAACCTTAGATTTATGCACAGGTTATTAACTGGAAAACTGCGAGTAGAGTATTTAACAATACCCATCGCCAATCTTCCAGCAAATCTATCCGGTACTAAAATTGTACAGCTTACAGACTTTCACTATGACGGGGTGCGACTGTCGGAATGGTTGCTAGAAGAGGCGATTGCAGCAACCAATGAAGCCGAACCAGACCTGATTTTTTTAACTGGTGACTTTATTAGCTATGACCCCGCACCTATTTACGGCTTAGTGCAGCGATTGAAAAACTTGCAAAGTCGGGTGGGAATTTACGCGGTTTTGGGCAATCATGACCACTATTGGCCGGAGGCAAAAAGAGAGGTTACTAAGGCTTTAAATAGCGTCGGAATTCGGGTTTTGTACAACGAAGCAATCTATCCTTTGGGCTCTGAATTGGCTTTAGTTGGGTTAGCAGATTTTTGGTCGGGCGATTTTGCGCCTAAACCTGTAATGACATCCATAAATCCCGCGATTCCTCGGATTGTTTTGTCTCACAATCCTGATACTGCTGAAAAGCTGCAAAATTGGCGGATTGATTTGCAGTTTTCTGGGCACACTCACGGTGGTCAAATTGTTATTCCTGGTATCGGCCCTTTGTACGCTTGGGTCAGAAAAATTGGCTATTTTATTCCTAAACAAATCCGAAAGTTCATTCCTTTTGTGTCGGCTTGGGATCGAGTAGTTACTCACTGGGAATGGGCTAGCGGTTTGCATCAGGTTGGGAGTAATTTGCTGTACGTGAATCGCGGTTTGGGGACTTATGCGCCGGGAAGGCTATTTTGTCCGCCGGAGGTGACAGTAATTACTTTGGTTTGTCAAGATACGTAAAGGCTGGTGTAGGGTGCATACTTTCCCGATAATAGGCAGGAAGAAGGAAGTTCGGCAACGGGTTCGCTCGACGGATGTAACGGATGTAACGGATGTAACGGATGTAACGGAGGTCAGGAAGAAAGAAGAGGGAAGTTCGGCAACGGATTTGCTCGACGGATGTAACGGATGTAATGGATGTCAGGAAGAGGGAAGAGGGAAGAAGGATTTTTGTACAATTTATATGATTTTTAATTGGCTTCTCCAAAGCGATAGCCTCTGCCGTAGACTGTGTGAATTAGGACAGATTCCCCAGGGGCTTCTATTTTGCGGCGCAGCAGGCGAATTTGAGCGGCTAATACATTGCTGCTGGGTTTTTCTGCTTCACTCCACAAATACTGGTGGATTAGTTCGTGTGTTAGCAATTGACCGGTATGGCGCATTAAGTATTCTAATAACTGACATTCTTTTTCTGATAAGTCAATTGTACGATCGCCCCGATAAGCTAATTGATTGTCGTAGTCTAGCTGTAAATCTGCAACTTGCAGCCGCCCGACAGCAACCTCGGCATCAAAAGTAGGAGGCCGCCGCAGCAAGGCGCGGACTCTGGCTAGCAGTTCTCGCAGTTCAAAAGGTTTGACTAAATAGTCGTCTGCACCGGCGTCGAGTCCTTGTACGCGATCGTCTACGGTATCTTTGGCGGTGAGAAATAGCACTGGCGTATTCCGTCCTTGCGATCGCAACTTCTGGCAAATTGTCAGTCCGGTTTGTCTCGGCAGCATCCAATCCAAAATTAGCAAATCGTAATTGCCCTGCATTGCTAAATTGCTGCCACTTGCTCCGTCAAATGCCACATCAACTGTATAACCTTCGCGGCTTAAGACTCGACTCAAAGGGTCAGTTAACTCAACTTCATCATCAACTAAAAGAATCCGCATCCTGATTTCAAATTTGAGATTTGAGATTTTAGGTTAAGTAAACTGATTTTTCCTAGATTTTAATGTGTGGAATACTTTCCGTTTCGCTGCAAGCTGCTGCTACCCATTCCTGGATAGCAGGCAAGGCCAAAATTGCATCCGCATAAGCTTTTGCTACTGAATCTAATTTGACTCCGTAGGTGATAAAACGCATCACAACTGGGGCAAACATAGCGTCAACTACTGTGAATTTTCCGAACAGCATATTGCCACCTGTTCCAAAATTTTGACGGCATTCGCGCCAAATGGAAAAGATGCGATCGATCTCTGCTTCTACACCGGGAGTCATCCCTTCTCCCGGATAGCGGTTGCGGCAGTCCATTGGCATATTTTCGCGCAAATTTGAGAAGCCCGCGTGCATTTCGGCGCAGATGGAACGGGCGATCGCCCGTTGGGCTACATCTGTGGGCCACAAATCATGTGCAAAGCGTTCTGCAACGTATTCGCAAATTGCTAAAGATTCCCACACTTTCAGATCGCCGTCGATTAAAACTGGCACTTTTCCCGAAGGAGAATAGCGCCGAATTTCCTCATGCGTTGTCGGCCAGTCTAAGGGGATTCTCACCTCGGCAAATTCCAGTCCAGCTTGTTTCATCGCCAGCCAAGCGCGCAGCGACCAAGAGGAATAATTTTTGTTGCCGATTACCAGAGTCAATTTGGTCATAATGTAGCTGTTAGCTATTTCCGATCGCCCGTGCAATTTTAAGTTTTAGAGTTGAATATACAAAAGCGTGACACACAATGGCGATCAGGCGATCGGCTCGTTGTCTGCACCAGTCTCTGCAAGCATTTTACATTAACAGCCTCCCAGCGTTCCGCGTTTTTCTGCAAACTGCGATCGGGGGGCGCGATCGAACACGCTGGATTTCATATGAGATGAGAAGCCTCTGTCCCTGGGGATTCTGGCGTGGTTAGCGCTAGGTACAGCTACTGTATAGTCCATTTCGTCCCTCTCTACACCACCGCCTGAGAGGATTTCATCTACTGTAATCTTTTTCAGGGAATCGGGGTCTACACTGTGAAAATTCCCGTCAAATTCTTGATTGTTTTCCATACCGACCGCCATTGAAAAACGTGACGAAATAAAAACTTACTAAATATAATATATACCCAAACAAAGGATAGAGCAATACCCGAAATTTATTTTTCCCTAGGAACTCTATGTGTTATTCTGAGTTTGGTAAAAGCTGTTTATGCTTAGGCCGCGCTCTCCCCCTTCCAAAATTAAGAAATTTACCCTCTAAAAATTGACATGATTACTGTTGCACTTCCCAAAGGCGGATTGTTAGGAGATAGCATTCGGCTGTTTAAATCGGTTGGATTAGACTTCAGTGCTTTTCTCGATTCATCTAACCGACAACTTCAAATATATGACCCGACAGGCACTGCCAAAGCTTTGCTAGTAAGGACGCACGACGTGCCGGTTTATGTGGAATACGGTCAAGCGGATTTGGGGATTGCTGGCTATGATGTTTTGCGGGAAAAAAAGCCGAAAGTTGCTAATTTAATTGATTTAAAGTTTGGCAAATGTCGGCTGTCGGTGGCGGTGAAGGAATCTAGTTCTTATCGACGAACTGTGGATTTGCCTCCTCACGGTAGAGTTGCTTCTAAGTTCGTACACTGTGCCAGGGAATATTTCCACAATTTGAATTTGCCGGTGGAAATTGTGCCGCTTTACGGTTCTGTGGAATTGGGGCCGATTACGGGTATGTCGGAGGCAATTGTGGATTTGGTTTCGACTGGCAAAACTTTGCGGGAAAATGGTTTGGTGGAAATTGATGTTTTGTTTGAAAGTTCCGCTTATTTGATCGGTCATCCTCTGAGTTACCGTTTGAATGCGGGGGGGGTGAATGAGTTGATCGGGAAGTTGAGAGAGCAAGTTTTGACGACTGTTTGATGCGAACTCCAATTACAGTAGACTTATTGCATAAATCCTTCATTGATAGGGAAACCATAGACGCAACGCAGGATAGTGGGGGACTTTTGCAATAAGTCTAAACTATTGTAGGGTGGGCTTGTAGCTGGGAGCATCTCATATTTGTAAAAACACTTCTTCTGGCTCCTTCTTTCTTCCTTCTTCCTCTTTCCTCCTGATATCATTTCCGGTTACACTCATACATGATGTTGACGGTTGACGGTTGACAGTGGATAGTGAACAGTCAACCGTCAACAGTGAACAGCGAACTTGAATTTACTATTCCGATGCTAACGGATTTGATATGACTCCTAACTCCAATTTCTAGCTTAGCTGCTTTCATTGAGATGCTCCCCTTGTAGCCCGCTCTAAAAGTTAAATCTTTATGAAGTGCTATTTGCAGGTAGTAAACCTAGTTTTTCCTGGCAGCGATTTATATAAAAACGGACGACTGTATCAGCAGGGTTTTGTTCGATTAGTTGCTGAAAATATCCCAAGGCTGCGACAAATCTTTCGGATTGCCATCCTTGAATTCCTTTGTCAAATAAACCCTGGGTAAGCTGCTTTGCCTCCGAGTCGGGACAGGAGGCTGCCCAGATTTCGTAGATTTCAATAGCTTGCTGCTTGCCGCGCGGGGTTACTCGATCGATCCAGCGATAATAATAATTGTTGCTGGGCAAATGGCTGTCAGCAGCAGTCGCCCCAGAAGTAGAAATAATACTCTCCTGTGTTTCCACTTCTAAGTCGCACTTTAATAATAGACTTTCTTTTGAGTAGGAGTTGGAACTTATGCCATTTAGAAATTCTCTCGCACGAACGATCGCATTTTCGCTAACAATAATTTGGCAACCGTATATTTTAGTTAAATTTTCTAACCGAGAAGCTGTATTTACCACATCACCGATGACTGTAGAGTCCATGCGGCGATCGGAACCCAAAGTGCCGATCATGCCGATACCTGTGTTAATTCCCGTACCAATATTGACGGGAGATTCTAAATTGTATTTATGGCGACTGGCATTAAATTCTTGCAAAGTTTCTTGCATTGCTACTGCGGCTTCGATCGCATTCATGGCGTGAGAATGAGGCTTGTCAAATACTGCCATGATTGCATCGCCTAGGTATTTGTCAATAAACCCGCCGTGAGACGTTATGCACTCGTTCATTTTAGTAAAAAAAGCGTTCAACCATTCAAAAGTCTCGCGAGCTTGTTGAGATTCGGCGATCGTAGTAAACCCGCGAATGTCGCAAAATAAAACAGTCAGCTCTTCTTCTGTAACATTGCCCAACTGAATAGATTCTATTCCTTGCGGCGCAATTCGTCCGAGAAGTTGCTCTGGCACAAATAGCTGAAATTTTTCTGAAAGATATTCGTTGGCTTCCCAAGCTGCGGCGATTTGGCGTTTGCTTTGCTCTTTTACCTGCTGGTGGAATTGGGAAGATACAGCTTGCGATCGCATTTGACTCAACTGCAAAATATTTTCAACTTTTGCCAGCAACAAACGACTGTTAAAAGGTTTTGTCAAATAATCATCGGCCATCATTTCTAACCCTTTGATGCGAGACATATCGTCATCGAGGGCAGTTAAAAAAATCACCGGTACAGTTTGCAATGCCGTATCCTTACGCAGGCTCTCGCACACATCAAAACCGTTCATCTCCGGCATCATAATATCTAATAAAATTAAATCGGGTCGAGATGCGCGGGCAAGGGAGAGGGCTTCAGCGCCAGATAGCGCTGATACTGTAGCGTATCCTTTCATGAGCAATAACTCTTCCAGTAAAATCAGATTAGCTGGCTCGTCATCAACCAACATGATGCAGGGCGACTTGTTTGACATGGAATATGATATAATATATTGAATTTAGCTCGGGAGTTGCGCGTGGGGAAGCTCGAAAACTGGTTGATTCCTATATTTCTCCTTACTAAACTCGATATTTTTGGTAGGAACCGGATTTCGGAGGCAAGTGCGGGCAAGTCATATAGATATTTATCTACTATTGAGTTTAACCTTTCTTGTTATCAATTATCATAAAGGGCAGTGCTGGAACTGCAAATAATTATTGTTAGCCAAGAAAAGAACGGACTGTAGCGATCGTCAAATTCAAATCCAGTGGCTTACTCAAATAAGCAGAAGCGCCAGCTTCCAAACATCGCTCACTGTCACCGGGCATCGCCATCGCCGTCACCGCAATCATCGGTACCGAATCCCAGACAGGATCTGCTTTCACTCGGCGCATCAACTCAAAGCCGTCAACATCCGGCAACTGAATGTCCATCAAAATTAGATCCGGCAGCAACTCCGGGGCTGCTGAGGCGGCGAGAATACGATCGGCCATCGCCTTCCCATCCGCGAGTATCTCTACCCCGTACCCCTCCAATTCCATCACCTCAGAAATTAACATTTGGTTAAAAGGCTGGTCTTCGACAACCAAAATCCGCTTCCTGGCAATTGGTAAAGCAATCGCAGAAGCAGGAACTAACTTGGTATCCAAAGCACAAGAAGCAAAGTTTCCCAACTGTTGACGCATCTCCGTCAAGGGCAGCCAAACGCGGAAAAGACTTCCCCGATCACAAACAGATTGAAAAGAAACAGTTCCCCCGTGCAATTCTGCCAGACGCTTAGTCAAAGCCAAACCCAAACCTGTACCTTCGTGCCGCCTAGTCAGCGAAGAATCCACCTGTTGAAAAGGTCGAAATAGCAAGTGCCAGCGGTCTTGAGGAATGCCGATGCCGGAGTCTTTAACCTCAAAACAAAAATAAGGAGTGCTGGCATTTACAGGAGAACAATCCGGCCGGTAGTCGCCGTTTATTTCACTGCCGTAGACCAGACGCCCGCTGAGTTTAACTTGTCCCTGTTCAGGGGTAAATTTGATGGCATTGGAAAGTAAATTAATTAGAATTTGTCGCACTCGCCGTTCGTCGAGCAAAACGTTAGTAATGCGGTAGTCGAGTTCTAAAGACAAACTGATCCGCTTTTTGTCTGCCCGTGGCTGCATCATTTTCATACAGTCTGTCGCAAGTTCTTGAACGCGAACAGGCTGTAAGTTTAGTTCTACTTTCCCGGCTTCAATTTTAGAAAGATCGAGAATATCGTTGATTAGCTGCAACAAGTGCTGGCCACTTTTTTCGATCAGTTCTACATAGTTGATTTGTCGATCGCTCAACTGTCCGGCCGTTTGCCGCAGCAGCAAGTCAGAAAAGCCGAGAATGCTGTTGAGAGGCGTCCGCAGTTCGTGGGACATTGAGGCTAAAAACTCGGATTTCAACTGAGAAGAATACTCTAATTCTTCGTTAACTTGGCGCAGGTTCTCTTGTGTCTGAGCCCGCTCGATCGCCGCCCCCAGAGTCCGGCAAGCAGCCTCCAGCACTTCTTGGTGGACGGCGGCTTGCAGTTTTTTGATGTTGCGGGACTCCAGCGTCAGCACTCCGATGATCGTGCCGTTGGTAGCTGCGATCGGAAAAATGCCGAGTTGTCCGATTCCCGGATGCCGAAATTCCGGCACGGCATTGGGATGTTGGGCATAATCCTCGACAAACACAGGTTTACCAGTTTTCACCACTTCCCACAGCAAACCGATGCCGTAGGGAATGCCTTGGTCGAGCAATTCTTGCATTCCTGCGACTACGGGTTCCCCGTAAGTAGCCAAAAATTGACTAGAAACTTGGTTGGAAATCGCCGACGCTTGGCGATCGTTTCCTTTGCCGTTAATCACCTTAACATCTCCGAAAGCTGCATTCATTGCCTCTACTAAATAGGTGAGGGCAAACTGACCTATTTCTTGCAAACTGTCAGATTTTTGCAGGCGTTCGGTTAAACCTAAAAGAAAGCTCAGCCGCCTGACTTCTGCGTTCAAGCTAGCTTGGGAGTTTCGGTATACCGTAACGTCTCTAAAGGTAAACAGCCGTCCGCCGCTGTTGGTAATCGTGGCGCACACCTCCAAACAAACCGCATTGGATTGCTCGAAATAAAATGATAAACTTTCATGCTGAGATTTTTCGAGTGCTTGCTGAAACTCTTGCCACTGTTGAACAGACAAATAACCCCGATCGACAATTTCCGCAAACAGCAAGTGGCACTTCGGCTTTGTTTCCAGCCATTCTGGGGACAGTCCCCAGATTCCCGCCAATTTTTTGTTAAACAAAACTAAGCAGTCAGACGAGTCGAACAGAGCGATCGCATTGTCTACTTGGTTGAGAATCAGTTCTTGGTCTGCCCTCAACTGGTGCAAGTCTCTCTCCATTGTCTCTGTGTGTGTAGCTCTTAGTTTCGTTGTCATAACTTTCTAGGGATATGGCAAGAGTTATTTTATAACCCCTTACTTAAGGTGACATAATTTTAGGTTTTTGGGCAGTGAGGGCGATCGATCTGCCTTGTGATCTGAGACACTTGCTGGTTTCGGAGGGCGATCGGAACCCGCTTTGAACTGCGTCGGCTACATTGCTTAATCATGAGGAAATAAGGAGGGAAAGCATTATGACAGAAGCAGAATCTTTTAATAACAATGCTCTCGAACTTGATGGCATCTGACTTGAAACTATTGTGTCTAACCCTGTGCTAAATTGACCCATAATAAAAACTAATTCCGGTGATAAGAAATCAGCATATAGCAATTGTAAATCATTTGTGAGTTTCTTACGGACTCCCAGCGGGTTCGGGGAGGGTTGGAGTGGGTAAAAAAAATACGACTCCTGCAAGGATTGCTATATGTCAAATGCAATCATGACCTTACCCTTAAATTTTATTAGCAATAACTTGATGATAGGGATTAACTGCTCAAGCAAGTATTGGATTCAAAAACATAGGCATAAGGCGCCCCCTAAGCACCCGGAGACAGTGATATCAGTTTCAAAAAAGCAACTGTAGACTCGTGATCCCAACCCATACACAATCAGTTATTCCCAATAATTTAATCTACAATTGTGCGAGTGAAAGTTCACGCAGAAGTCTAACTTATGAGTAGTGTGTGCAGTGCAGACCCTACAAATGTGAGTTAAGCTAATCCGCATTTAAATTGCAGAGTAAAATAAATCTTTACTCTTGTGGGGAGTAGGGGTTGGGCAGGAGATCCCGCACTTAACATACAATTTAAATGCAGTACAGCTTAGAGCGTAAGTCTCGTTAATGTTTCTTAGGATTTTTCGGAAAAGGAATGCCCAAACTTTCGTGAAAAACAACCTGAGTTTTATAAGTCAAGCGCCGGTTAACTTGTTTGATGATTTTTTCCAAAAGCGCATCGCCGGTTTTTTCTATTAAAGGTTGAGACATTGATCGAATAAACTTAGGAAAGCAAACTCCCACAGCCAAATCCAGCTTCCACGTAGTAATGGTAATCGCAGGCGGCAGCTTAGCACGTTCCGAGCTCGGCCAATCGGCGGCAAATTCCTGAGACGGTATCTCCACTAGCTTCATTGCCGATCGAAAATCCACTTCATACCCAGGCGAGGTATAATCCGGAACCGGAATAGTCTTAATCAAATAGCAGCCTTCAGCATCCGGCGGCAGCAACTCTAAACCAATTCTCGCTTCCACACGGTAGCCGAAAGCCCCAAAACGCCCGATTAATAAATCATAGCCGTTTTCTCCGAGCGGCTCGGCCTTCATCGGCGAAGCGCACTGGCAAAACCAAGTCTTGTGGTTGTTCAAATGCTGCGCCACCGTCTCCGCATCGGCATACATCTCCATGCTGTCTTCAAAATGCGTGTGAAACCAAATCGGCTCAACTTCCTCTCCTGCATCCGCGCTTCCACTTTTGGGCTGTTGGAAACTCCCATCTGGGTAGTAATTTTCGTCAGAAGCTTCAACAGTTTGATATTCAGCGGAATCCTGCTTCATTGTATGCTCTCCTGTTATACACGCCAATCGATCCGGTTGGGGATGTGTTAAGGAAGTTTCCTCCCTACAATTGAGAAATTGATAGTAACAAAACTTACCCTAATTCAGCATAACTCGACTTATGAAAGCATTTGTAGCAGGAGCCACAGGTCAGACTGGTCGCCGCATCGTCGCAGAATTGGTCAAGCGAGGTATTCCCGTGCGCGCCTTAGTCCGAAATCTAGACACAGCTAGACAAATTTTACCACCGGAGGCTGAGTTAGTTACTGGTGATGTATTAAATGCGACTTCCCTGGGCGATGCTATCGGCGATAGTACGGTATTGCTGTGTGCGACAGGGGCGGCCCCTGGTTTTGACCCGACAGCGCCTTACAAGGTGGATTTTGAAGGTACTAAAAATTTGGTGGATGCAGCTAAGGCTAAGGGCATTGAGCATTTTGTGCTGGTGACTTCTCTGTGCGTCTCTCAGTTTTTTCACCCGCTAAATTTGTTCTGGCTGATTCTCGTTTGGAAGAAGCAAGCCGAGGAATATTTGCAAAAAAGCGGCCTAACTTATACGATCGTCCGTCCGGGCGGTCTCAAAAATGAGGATAATTCAGATGCGATCGTCATGACTGGTGCCGACAAAATGTTTGAGAGCAGCATTCCCCGCACCAAGGTAGCCCAAGTGTGCGTGGAGGCGCTGTTTCAGCCCACTTCTCGCAACAAGGTTGTGGAAATTGTGGCGAAGTCGGAGGCTCCGCAAAAGAGTTTTGAGGAGTTGTTTGCCAGTGTGATTTGATTGAATTAGCCTCGCTTGGGTTCGGTGCGTCAGACCAAAAACACTTTGATTTGGATCTGAGATGTTGCACCATTGTCAAGAACAGGCTTTCCGGCCTGTTCCACAAAAAGTGCATTTTCTTGTGGGGAGTAGGGGTTGGGCATCCTGCCCGCCCAAAAAAGGCTTATCGAGAATGGTGCAAGATGTGAGTTGGGTCAAAGATTGGGGCTGACGCACCCTACAACAATTTTCCGATCGCCAAATCTGGCAAAATCTTAATAGTTTTACGATTCGCCGTTAAAATTTCCCTCTCTCAGCATGAAAACTCTCAAGTGGCCAGCTTGGTTCCCCTATCCGATTTCGTGGTTAAGGGCATTTGCTCTCGCTCAGAGTTTTAGTTTTGTCCTTCGCCGGGGCATTCCTTTTGTCAGCGACTATATCGGCTTTCTGACTCTACTGCTGGCGGCTTGGCTGATTCAGTTGCCTTTGTTTTTTGTGTTTCATTTGTTCGCCGTCAAAATCTTAAATCCCTTACTAATTATGCTGCCGGGGCGCTTTCGCGTGGCGCGCAAGTTCAAGCGCCGGCATACGGGTATTCGATCGCACTTGCGAGAAGGCTTGAATGCTGTTGTAGTGATTTTTTTTGCCTTTAATCTGTCGCTGTTGGTGCAACTTGCGATTTTTTATTGGCCAGCGCGATCGATCGATCCGGCCCAGTTGCTAACAGGAATATCTACTCTGACCAATGTTGCCGTAGCGGGTGAATTAGATTTCTGGTTGAGCAAATTGGCGGGGGTTTTATCGAGTCTAACGCTGGTAGCCGCGCCGCTATATCAATACGATTTTCGGGTGCGCCGGATGCGGGCGGCGCGAAAATGGGTCGAAATTTCGGAAATGGAAATGACTTTGCTAGAAGCTGAGAAATTTGGCCGTCGAAAAATAGGTTTGCTGAGGCGATCGGAGATTCAAATCCTCGGATTTATACTTTTAATCGGCGCTGTGATTGGCGGCGGTGTTTTTTTGGTTGACAGTTTGCGGGGAAATCAGCAGTTATCGCAGTCGGTAAGCGGGGTGGGAAAATTTCCGCCGCTGGCTATAAAAACCGGAGATCCTTACATTCGAGCCCTGATGCGAACTATTTCTGCTAGCGAGTCGAATGTTTCTCGGCCTTATCACGTGGTTTACGGTGGCAAATATATATTAGATTTGAGCCGCCATCCTGACTGGTGCGTGAAGATTGTTAATGGCCCGAATCGAGGCAAGTGTACTACGGCAGCGGGCAGGTATCAATTTCTGACTACGACTTGGAAGGAGAAGGCTAAGCGCTATCAGGCACGTCGTGCTAATTTTTTATTCTGGGAAGATTACAGTTTTGAACCAGAAGATCAGGATGCTGTGGTTTATGCTTGGTTGAGCGATCGCAAGTTTTGGAAAGCTGATATTCCTGAGATGTTGCGCCAGGAAAGATTAACTGATGTATTGCGGATGCTTTCGGGAACTTGGACGAGTTTGGGATATGGAATTGAGAACAATTCTATGAGTTCTCGTTTGCCGAAAGTCTACCGGGAAATGCTGCGGGAAGAATTGGAAAATGCTGGTTCTTAGGGAGTTAAATGTTGGCTGTTGACTGTTGACTGTTGACTGTTGACTGTTAACGAATGTTATTGGTTATTAACAAGCCAAAGCGATTAAGAAATAACCACTAACAAGTAACGAATAATATCGTTTTCGGTTGCATCGGGATCATAAAATAGAGTCAACAGTTAACACTCAAATATTCAGTTTTTCGACACCTCCTTCAACAGTCAACAGTCAACAGTCAACAGTCAACAGTCATTCCGGTGTAACCGGAATTGATATAACTAATCCTTCAATTTTGGTAAAAATGCGGTCAAACATTTGTACAAGTCTAATCCCGGCCCTGCTTGCAGGGGATAAAGCCTGTCGAAATTAATGGGGTTTCCCGGTGCTAATTTCCACTCGGTTTCCTGTGCTGTTTTTGGGGAAATTTCGATCGCTACGGTGATGTTAATAATGTTGTTGTGCTGGGGGATGCCCCGGAAGCAGTAACTTTTGCCCGTGCGTTTGTCGGAATCGCTGCCGGTGATGTATCTGTCTTGTTTGCGAAATTGGATTTCTCGAAAAGGTCGATCGATCGCAAAGGAGTCTCGGTAGCGGTAGTCTCCGTCGCGCAAGCTTTCGACAGTCGGTCTGATTTGAGCTATCACTGTTGCTGTACTAAGAGTTAGCATCATTGATCCGCGTTCCTCCTGTAAAATCGGTGATTTTGATTGCTGGTGTCTGTGTCGTCGCGGGCGATCGGCTTAAACAAACCAGCCGTGTAACAAATTAATAAAAGCCGTGAAGCAGTTTAAGTTGATCCCTAGCTATCGTGAATAATTATTTCATGGTTTCATCTCTGTTACCTATCTGAGTAATAATAGAAACATACAGCAAGCCGTGAGAAATTTTACGGGCGCATATTTAGGGATTAATTGACGATACTGCGAGGATACTGCTATGTTGTGCGTGACGCGAGAAACAAGAAATTTAGGGGGGCTGGAAACCGAAAATTCCCAACGGCGAGGCTCTTTCACCTCTGCGTCTAAAAGTACCCGTATTCTGCGATCGCGAGTTTACAAAGATGAGGCTCTGGTGTCGGCTGCGCTAGCGGGACTGCCAGCTCTTTTGGCATCCCTCGAAAGCTTTCGCGAGGAGTAGAACCTGGCATTTTCTATTGCTATATATTGCGCGTGGATGCTTGTGATAGCGGCTGCCAACCGAGCAAGGGCTGTTTTGATTGCACCTAAAATCCTCCTCGATTTGAGTAGAGTTTTGCTGTGCTGAACTATTGCAAGACTCAGAAACCTGGTTGTTTATACAAAAACATTTTTACAGCCCTTTGTTATGGTATGAAAAATGGTATAAAAACCAGGTTTATTGGTATGTGTCCGTACGTCTTGTGTTAACAAAATTTATTTGTCAGTGTCATCGGGTGCGATCGATGCCTCTACCTCTTGGGAGGAACGGCTTAACATAGAGTCGTGCAGGTGTTCGTTGTGCTGCCTTTCTTGAGCCATTAATTCTCTGGCTTTTTCTTCAGCAATTCCCTCGCCATGTGTTTCTAGCTCGTGGGAAGAACGGTTGAGCATAGAGTCGTGCAAGTGTTCGCTATGCTGCCTTTCGCGTGCAATTAGTTGTCTAGCTTTTTCTTCGGCGTTCATGGTAGTCTCTCCAAGTGTTTGTGAGAACTGATTCTTATATTAAAATGCCACAATTCGAGGGTAAATGTAGCAAGATTAACATAAATTTTTACAAAAAATTGTAGAAAAAAATGTCTAAAAAAAATTGAGTTTGCTGGCGGTGGGTATGGGGATCGGTGGTTGCTGAGGTAATTATTGCCAGACGCCGGAAAATATATTCTTGACTGCGATCGCAATTCGATTTAAGTCTTCCTTCAGCAGCGGCGGCCAAGAAACTCCTCTGCGGAGTCCAGCTTCAAATTGCTGCAAACCTTCTACTGACAGTAAATGCAGTGCCGAGATTAATTGTCGATCGAGCATTGGAGATTCTTGCAGCCCTTCAAACAATATTTTTAAAGCTAATAAAATCGATGTCACCTGTCCGGGTACGGGCGGTTGACCTTGTTTGAGACGCATCAGGAAGGCGTCGGGATTTTTCTTGGTTTCCAGGGCGGTTCCTTGGTCGATCAGAAAACTGCGGGCTGTTTTGTAATCCATTTGACGTGCGATCGATCGGAGTGCAATTAATTAGCAGGCATTATATCACTTTTTGTCGCGCTCAATTTGGTAATATATTTCCATACAGCCTACACTACAGCTACTCGTGAGGTTCGCCCATAAGCAGGTTACAGCTACTGATAGACGCGTAGCATTCATCCCACAGCCACCTTAAGCGAAGTGAAACGGACAGGGAAAAATAAAACAATGGCAAAACAAGGAAATAGCAGAAAATCCAAAAAAATTTATCGCTACTTGTGGCTGATTTTTTTGTGTCTGAGCTTTCTGTTAGTTCCGCTCATCAAAAAAATAGCGGCCGATACGCCATTCCCCCCACCCGCTCCTATGGAAAATAGTGCTACTTTTGGAGCGAGGATTCAAAGGACGATGGGGCTACTTGCAGCTAGCACTCCAACAGACCGCCGCCAAGTGCGTATCCTATTCTACGGTCAATCCATCACAGAACAAGATTGGTGGAAAGATGTAGTAAAGGATTTGAGACAGCGATTTCCCAATGCAGATTTGATTGTGGAAAATAGAGCAATCGGAGGATTTTCCGCCCCGATTTTAATCCGTCCCAGCGAACACGATTTGTATCCTTTTTATCCAGACTTGCTCATTTTTCACGTCTACGGAGGCGGTGAAGATTACGAAGCCATAATTGCCAATGTCCGCAGCCGCACTGCTAGCGAAATACTCTTGCATTCAGACCACATCGACTGGATGCCGACAGGCAACAGCGACGATCCAAATTCAGTCAGCAGATACGAATGGCACAACACTCATTCTACTCAATGGCTGCCGGAGTTGGCCGATAAATACGGCTGCGAAATCGCGGAAATTCGCGAACCTTGGCGCAGGTATTTGAAAGATAATCGCTTGCAGCCCAAACAGCTATTGAGGGACAGCATTCACCTCAACGATTGGGGAAACTTTCTCCTAGCTGCTCTGATAAAACCCCATCTGCGATACAAGCCAAATTCTCCTCAACCGCCGCAGGATTTAGTGAAAACCTATACAGTTGGCAGGGATGTTAAGTGGCAAGATGGCAAGTTGGTTTTAGAATTTGAAGGGAATAGAATAGATGCGATCGCCGATAAAACCTTTAACGGCAAGGCAATTTCTGCTAGAATTGCGATCGACGGCAAAAAACCCTCAGAATTTCCTGAACTTTACACCATCACCAGACCTAGCCTTAGCCTTGGCGTCTCTTGGCCGGCAATCATCCAAGTATCCAGCCAAAAACCGCTAATTGTCGAAGATTGGAAAGCCATAATTACTGAGATTAACAGCGACGCTAGCAAGTTTAAATTTGACGTTGTAGGTTCTAAAACAGGTTACGACGGCAGCGGTACAAACGACGAAATGTTTGTCTCAAACTCTGGCCGCGTCGTGATTGAGCCGAGAAACTGGTGGCTGAAAAATTCTTATGAAGAGTCTAAAAAACCGACGCCTAAAGGCTTTGAAATTTCCTGGCAGGTGCGACCAATGTTTGTTGATTCATACGTCCCTCCACAAATTACAGATTCAAGCCGCGAGTATTATACAACATTGGCTCAGAATTTGAGCAACTCCAAACACACCCTCGAAATCGTTACCGAAACAGATGGGAAAGTGCCTATTCAGGCAATTCGAGTGTATCGCCCTCCTTTCTCCAATCTCCCATCGGAAGTTGAGAGTTTTCAACCGCAGATATCAGCGGATGAACACGGATGAACGCTGATAAAATTGCATCAGCGTTTATTTGCCTTCATCTGTGGTTTAAAAAATCTTCATGTTGATTTTATAGCAATGGCCTTGGCGGGGTAGGGCGTTAATGATTGTTCAAATCATTAATATTTAAGCATCTTGACCAAGAATTTCTTGATGGTACCCGCCACGTGATTTATCCATGGAATCAATCCAAAATCTCAAATCTAAAATCCTCAAGCCCCCGCATTTATCCCTGGGGTCAATCCAAAATCTCAAATCTAAAATCTCAAATCGAATGACTCCTGACTCCTGCTATTATCGCCAAGATTATCAACTTCTCGGCATCCCGAACTCGTGAAACATCAACAGCGATAAAAACAAATCCGCGACAAAAATCAACACCCAAGAAGTTACCACCGCCGCCGTTGCAGCTTGGCCTACTCCTTTTCCTCCGCCCATCGTCGTCAATCCCCAACCGCAACCGACAAGGGCAATTATCAACCCAAAAATAAAACTTTTAATCACCACAGTTACTAAATCCCCAGGCCCCAAAAAAGTCCGCACCGATTCCAAAAATACCGACGGTTCCAAATTATAAAAATTAACCGCCACAAACAGCCCGCCCAAAATCCCCACCGCTACCGAAAAAATTGTTAAAATCGGCAGCATGATGCAGCAAGCTATCACCCTCGGCACTACTAAATAATCAACCGGATTTGTTCTTAACATATACAGGGCGTCTATTTGTTCCGTCACCTGCATTTCTCCTATCTCCGCCGCAAAGGCCGAACCTACTTGTCCCGCCACCACGCCCGCCGTTAAAAGTGGTGCTAATTCGCCACAAAATGCCACAGCAAACGCACCTCCCATAGCCCCAACCGCCCCAAAGCGTACCAATTCTCTGGCTGATTGAAATGTAAAAATCATGCCCCCAAAAAAGGCTATTAGTAGCACGGATCGGAAAGAATCGAGGCCTACTGTGACTAAATGTTCCATGATTTTGCGGCTGTCAATTTTGCCTTGGAGTATGCGTAGCAGAACTTGGCCACCCAGGAACAACGTCACAAAAAAACGCTGAAACCACCTGTTATTGAAGGTTTCATCTAAATGTCGATCGTACTTTTCTTGGTCTTTTTTAACCAATGACGGAGGGCTCGCGATTAATTGCAAACAGGGCGAGGCACTGCCACATAGAGATTTTCGGCAATCCTACAGCAATTATTGCACGATTTGTCAACATATATTTTCAGTCTGCCTGCCCTGCGGTTGGTTTACTCTACCTTTTTAGATTTTTGATTGGCAGTGATTGATTCTGTGGTAATCATCACTCATTTCCCAATCTAAAATCTAAAATCTAAAACCCTAGGACTACTCCGCAAGTAATAAGTCGATAAACTTATCCAACTGTTCATTATTCTTGTCAGCTTGCTCTTTGCCAATTCTCAGCAGGTCTGATATTTTCTCTTCCGAGGCATCATCAATCTGCAGCGGTTGTTCATGGCTCAAATCGGGAGTAATTCTCAAATATTGATTCGGTCTTTCAACCGCATCATAAATTTGGATGAGTTGATAATTTACAGTTTCCGCAACTCCCGTCATCATGATATTAATTAAAGGCTCAACCCACTCAACTTGACCCCAATTTTTAACTTTTTCGTAGGGAAACTTTTTCTGAGCTTCTCCAGTTCCCAAGGATAAAATTACCATATCTTTGGCTGTCGGGCTTTTTTCGGGGCTATCGTCAGGAATTCTGAATTTATTTCTAACTTCTGCATAGGCACAAAGTGCCGGATTGTTTGCGAATACTCCCCCGTCAATTAAAGCATAGCATTCATTGCTAAACGAGTAGATTTTAGAAACCTCAAAATAAGAGGGAGCTGCCGATGTGGCTCTGACGATATCTCTAATAAAATAGTCTTCTGCTGGACCTTTTTTAGCATCTATTTGATCGAAAAAGTGAGCTTTTCTCCTTTCGATGTCGTAACTGGAAATTAAACAAGGTTTTAGCAGTTCGCTGAGTTTGTAATCTCTAAAATTTTCCCAAAATAATTTTTCTAAGGGATCGCTGGGATATTTCTCATCTCTCAAACCATCTAGAGATCTGACTTTTTGCCACAATGAAGTCTGGAAAACGTCGCGGCCACTCTTAATCGAAAAATTAACAGCGTCTTGGGCCGCCCACCGAGGCCTGCTGGGATTTTCGGCATCGGGACACAAATAGATGCAAGTTAAAATTCCTCCCGCACTCGTGCCGGCGATTAAATCAAAATAGTCAGCTATTCTCGCATCTGGGTTGCCACTTTTTTGTTGCAGCTTTAACTCAACGCTAACTAAAACTTGCGCGGGAATAATTCCTCTAATTCCGCCTCCATCTATCGATAAAATCCTGGTATATTTAGCCATAAATGTTGTCTATTTTGGACGTTTGCTCGTTTCCTAATTTCAAATTCCTAAGCCTCGGAATTCATGCACAGCTCAATCTCTACTATCAAATCTTCAATCTAAATTTAATTGGCGGGCTGCGATCGTATAGCGAAAAATGTATTCTACAATTTCTACGTAATTGTAGGCAGCGGCTGGCGAGTCTGCCCAGACTGTGATGCCGTGATCGCGAATTAACAAAGCGGGTACAGAGGGCGCACAAATGGCAAAGAATTCGCAAATTTCCTTGGCTATCTTAGGGACTTCTAAATAATTTGTAAAGAGGGGTATCGACACTTGCGGGTTTTCCTCCCACACCCCCAAACCTTTCAGCATTTCGATCGCGGGTAAAGGCACTGCATCTCCTACAGTCAGCCGAGAAACTAAATTTGCCTCGATGGAGTGGACGTGATAGCAAGCTTTAGCGTCTGGAAAACAATTGTAAACGGCTAAATGAATGCTGGTTTCGGCCGAAGGGCGGCTGTCGGCAACAGGTTGCTCGACAATTGCGCCGTCTGAACTCATTCTGATAAAATCTTGTTCAGTTAACTGCCCTTTCGCACGGCCGCTAGCAGTAATCCAAAAACTGCCATCGGGTAAGCGGGCTGAAAGATTACCAGCAGTCCCAACCATCCAACCGCGATCGTAAAAATGTTTGGCTGCTGCAATTAAATCTGATCTTAAATCGCCACTCATTCTTTACAAATCCTCAGTTTTTAATCTACTTTTTGCGTTAATAGAAATTGTGCTGGCCTATCTAAACGTAGGGTAATCCGTACACACCTTATATCAAATTCGGTAGCATCGGACTTATCTGCACGGGGGCGGGTTTATTATATTGTTTATTATGGGCAATTTATTGTTGGTGAACCCGCCCCTACAAAATTTAACATCATACAATACCGAGGCAAACGGAATTTATATTACCTGAGAAAGGCGATAGTTTCAATTCCATTTTTGGGACAAATTTTCCAAAATGTCAAAAAAATTATCCCATTTAGTATAAGGCTTTTGTTGTTCGTCTAGATACTCGGCAAGCCGATCGCGCGCAAACACCGACGAAGCCTGCAAAGCCATATTAAAATCCGTCAGCGAATCTCCAATCGCCACCTGTTCCTGGGCCGGGTGCTGGCCCATCACCCGCACCTTAGACACCAATTCTTCATCTCCTTCAAACTCAGAATTGACTTGCAAGCGAGGGCCACTAGCGTCCACATCCACAGCGTAAATAACGCTCGCCCGCTTTACCAAATCGCCCATTACCGTCTCTACCATAATCCGAAGACCGCCGGAAACGATCGCAAAATCTACCTTTTTCTCGTCCAAAAAATTCAGCAATTCCACCAATCCCGGCCGCATCAGCTTTGCCCTAGAAAATTCCACAATTTCCCCGTAACGTTCCGAGGGAATAGACTCTAGTAACTGCCGCACTCCCGATCGCAAACTCAGCCTTCTAGCGTATATTTCAGGCATCAGTTGAGACGACAGTTCCGGTGCGAAATGCTTGAGCATTGCCACAAAAGTTTCTTCAACAGTTATCGTGCCGTCAAAGTCGCAGAATACCACCCGTTGCTGATTGTTCGGGATTGAAGATTTTTGCTTGTCATCGGTCATTGTCAGTCGCACCTTTCAAGAACGGGAAAATTTTACACAATTCATCCTACACTGTCGAGTGATCGAGCGCGACTGCCCAAAACTAATCGTGACGCGCTGTTTGTTAGCAATTTCCCGCCGGATTTTATGCAGATTATTCGAGAGAATCTTCATCATCCAGGGAATCATCCAGGGAATCTTCATCTTCCAGGGAATCTTCATCTTCCAGGGAATCTTCCAAGGAATCTTCTACGTCCTGCTTTTGGTTTTTTGTCTTTTGGGGGTTAGACTTAGCCGGCAAACAGATTAAATTATCATCCTCAGTATTAATCAAACCTTTCGATCGCAACTTACCCATCAGCCGCGTCACCGTCACCCGCGTTGAGCCGATTGCGCTGCCAATTTGAGCGTGCGTCAAAGTCCAAGGCAGCCGGTAGCCCCGAACCACCTCTGGTTCGTCGTCACCTACGTAAGGTTCGCCGAACTCCTCGATCAACAAAGTGAGAAACCCCAACAGTCGGTCGATCGTCCGGCGCTGTCCCAAAGTGCTCAGCCAGAGCAGTTTCCGCTGGTGTTGGTAACGAAACGCATCCAAAATTTCTCTACGAAAGTGAGGCCAATTATCCAAGTCGTGCCAATACATCCACACTACGTGAGTTTGATCGGCATGAGCGTAAGCTTGGAGAGTAAACGGAGACTGAGCAACGAGTTCAAAGGGCTGACCGGCACCGACGAAGCCCAAAAAAGCTTCTTCTGTAGTTTTGTCAGCGGATTTTGACTTTGCCGCTGCGGCGCTAACTTGAGCGCTGCCTACGAGCCGCACAGAACCTTTCTGGACTAAATAGAGCAGTCCGGGTCTTGCCGGAATCCGCTCGTCTTTGCTAAAAGTCCGGCAGCGGTAGTGTTCCTGGGCCCAGTCGATAATTCGCTGCCAAGTGATAAAAGGTCGATCGATAGTCTCTAGATGTGTGGAAGTTGATTGCATAAGTGAGGCTCTGGGATATATTTAATAGTGTAATAGTGAGAAAAACAGCTTTTGCCAGCAATGCGATACCAAGTGAGACAACCAACCCCCGAGCGAGCTTGCACGCTTCTTAACTGTGCTGACTTTTCTTAGTTTTACCGAAAAATTCAATGTAGCAAAAAATACATCAAAATGGTAGAGTTCAGCAAAAAATTTGTCGTAAATTATTGTATATTTAGCAAAAAAATCGCTAGAAAACGTATTAATTCGATTTAGCGCCGATCGGGGGAGCCGATCGACTATCTCTGACATCAGCAGTTTAACGTACAAGAACAGTGGAAGTGGTAACAGTCGATCGTTGCTCTTACGGTAGGATGAGCCGATATGGATACAGCAAGTATGGAGCAGTGCCCGGAAGTTACAGTGAAGTGTTTCTTGCTTTCCAGGTTCCAAAGCGCGATCGCCCAGCAAGAGGCACTAGGGAAAATTCCATTAAATCTCATAGGTGACACCATTCTCAAGAACGGGCAAGATGCCCATTCCACAAGAGATGAATTTTCTTGTGGAACAGGCAAGATGCCTCTTGCTAAACAAGTAATTGAGAATGGTGCAATATTTCCGTTAAATCGGAGTAAAGATAGCGCCCGGGTGCTGTACGTGTCTGCGATCGCCCTGAAATTGGCTAAAACTTGGCAGCAGACACCGCAGACAATTGCGACCGAGTTGGCCGAAACTCTCGAACCGCTGTGCTACCCAGATTTCGCCGTTAAAGTCGCGCCGGCGGGAATTATTGAGCTGGAGTTGACTGATGCAGGTTTAGCCGTCTGGTTGCAACGTTTAGCTCAAACGAACCTCCCAATTCCCGAATCTAGAATATTATCTCCTGTTATGTGTGCCGATCGACTGTTTCCCATTCAGTACAGCCACGCGCGCTGCTGTTCCCTGCTGCGAATGGCCCACCGCGATCGCATAATTGTGCTCGCCCAGCCAGATGTCACTACAGCGCCACAAATTTGGTCGCTGGCAAGTCCAAATCCTATCCCTTGGATTGACGAGGGCGATCGACTGCGATTAGTGCATCCAGCCGAACGCAGTTTAATATCGCAACTGTTAACAGTGCTAGACAATATATATCCTATTTTTGAGGTAAAAAACCGCGAAAAACCTGTCAATGATTTCAAATTAGCCAGTAGTTTGAGCGAAGCATTTCAGACTTTTTACACCCACTGCCGAATTTGGGGAGAAGTCAAAATAAGACAGCCAAAACTCGCCCAATCCCGATTAGGTTTAATATTAGCAACTCAATCTTTGTTGCGATTTATCCTAGAAGAGTTATTGAGCGCCCTTGCTCCTTTAGAACTTTGATTTAATCCTCATTATTTTTAGCAACATTTTTTCCTACTCAGAGGTGGCTTTCCCCAAGTTCCCTTGACTTCTTCCATCGGAAAATTTCTCTATTTTATCTGGATAGCGATGAACCATGCAGTAAGCTAATGTCGCATAGAAAATTTCTCAAAAATTAGCTATTTCTTGACAATTTTCCATCACTGATTAATAAAATTAATTTCTTTTATCTAAGTTGGATCGTCTTATTTTATTTTATTTTTTGAAGTAATCTTTCTTTGGGGTTCTTATACTGAGGATTTTTACCTGACCTCTATGGCTGTGCTCCTTAAAATACTTAATCTTATATTATACAATTAAGCTGCTACACAGCTTATCTATTGGCTATCCAGTATGCTCGAAAAACAAGAAAAAGAATACAGCTTAGTAGGAACGAATCCTCTCCCTCTTCAGGAAGAAATCCAAGAGGATATAGCCTTACCAGAGACGGTACTTCTGACCAATCGACCTCTAAAACTTTCCAAACCGGAAACTCGGTCAAGCCTCAGAGCACTAACTTTGGACGGTGTATTTGCTACGCTTTTTTACAGCATCATCGGCGGCGCGTTGCTCAGTAATTTCTTGCTCGATTTGGGGGCTGGTCCAGTGGAAATTGGTATGCTCGCCTCCATTCCTCAACTGGTAAATTTGCTCCAACCGTTCGGAGCTTATATAGGAGACCGAACACAGAGCCGCCACTGGTATTCCTTCTGGATTTTCGGAATGTCCCGACTGCTGTGGCTGATTCTCGTGCCAGCCCTTTGGTGGGGAGGCTCATTTCATCTGGCCCAACATCAGCTAGTGCAGTTGACATTGGCAATCATCTGGGTAAGTCAAGTCTTAGAATCTTTAGGTCGTGCTTCCTTCTTGAGCTGGTTAGCGGCGTTAGTACCTCAGCGGTTGCGCGGGCGGTATTTTGGCTTTCGCAATAGTGCTGTCAGCTTGACGAATCTCATTGGTGTGCCGTTGCTGGCTCTAGCGGTATCGAACTGGCCCGGTGGAAAGCTCCAAGGTTACAGTGCCATCTTGGTTTTAGGAATTGTGCTTGGCCTCATCAGTCTAGGTTGTCAGTTCTTTATGACCGATGTGAACCCCAAGCTTGTACACGTCACGCATTTAGATACAGGCGAAAAATCATCCACAGGGCCAATTTTTAGCTTTCTCAAGGAAGCCAATTTTTTAAAGTTTTTGCTTTACTCGGGTCTATGGAGCTTTGCCGTTAACGTCAGCGCGCCCTTCTTTAACCTTTACTTGCTGGATGACCTAAAGATAGATGTCAGCGTGGTAACGCTCTATAGCAGCTTAGGTGCTGGTGCTAACTTGCTGATGCTGGTTTTTTGGGGCCAACTGGCTGACCGGGTTGGGAACCGCCCGATCATGATAGTAGTGGGAATCTTGGTGGCTCTGACCCCTCTGCTCTGGCTAGAAGCTGGAACGGCTCCAATTTTCCTATGGGTCTGGTTCCCGCTGTTGCACATCATCGGCGGTGCAACGTGGGCGGCGATCGACCTGTGCAGTGGTAATCTCATGATGTCGGTGACACCACTACGTAATCAGTCGATATACTTTGCGATCGCAGCTGCGGTTCCTGGTGTCACTGGGGCAATGGGAATCACCCTTGGTGGCTTTATCGCTACTTTGACCAATCTCGGTGGCTTGCCAGGGGTGTTTGCCCTCTCAGCCGTCTTACGACTGGCGGCTCTCCTGCCCTTGGTTTTTGTTCGCGAGCAGCGTTCTGTGTCTGTGGGTAAGTTTTGGCTGCTCTTGTTGCCAGCTTGGTGGAGAAGAGTGGCGATTGAACCTGGAGACATCAGGTTTCAACCATTAATTGTTGAAGAGTTGGACTGTCCGCCTGAAAGCTCATGCGATCGCTCTTCAACTCTTGATTGATTGTAGTCCGACAATAATTCATAAAAGAGTTGATTAACCATTTTTAAAGTGTTAAAATACTCATCATATCCTCTAAGATGTGAGGGTTGTTGGGTCGCTTTTTTTCAGAAATATAAAGTCTGGCACCTGGGGATAAGTTTTGTATAGTATGTCATTATTTTTGGGTGGGTTCAACATTTATTACGATGCCGATCGAGCTTTGACGAACAATCGCCAATTCTCCCGCTCGTCGATCGCCAGTTATCCCGCTCGTTGATCACTTCTGGAACGACGCTGATCAATTTCATCACTTGACGATCGGCTGTTATCAGTTTTTTGAGGATACATCTCATGGTCACACTATCACCTATAGCCTCACCCAGGCGTCACATTCATCGATGACTATCCCAAATCCCTGCATTTAGTTTAAACCGTTGCAGGCGAGATTTGGTTTTTTCCAGGTTTTGCGATCGGCAGCGTTACTGTAAATGTACTGCCAACCCCTTCTTCACTGGTCAAAGTAATTTCGCCACCGTGCAAGTCCACGCATTTTTTAACAATGCTCAGCCCCAGTCCAGTACCGGGAATTCGACCGACATTTTTAGCCCGGTAAAATGAATCAAACAACCGTTCTTGGTCGGCGACAGGTATGCCAATTCCTGCATCCTGTACTGAAAAAATAGCCTCGGTTTCAGTAAGTTTTAATTCAAAAATTACTTCGGTATTTGGGGGAGAATACTTAATAGCATTGGACAGCAAATTGCCCAGAATTCGCCGGAGTAAGCTTACCTCCAAACACGCCATCGCGGATGGATTGTGATTTACAAAAATCAGCGTCACCCGGTCATTTTCAGGTTTCAACTTCAGGCTGTTCTGAAATTCCCCTACCAACTCATTACAAAACTTTGCTAAATCTATCGGTAGCAAGGAAAACCCGGTTTTTCCAGACTCAACACGCCCCAGCAGCAGAACATCATCTAATAACAAATCTATGCCTTTTGCGGCGGCTTGAGTTTTGTCTAGAAGTTCTTGGGTTTTCTCCTGTGTTAATGTCAACTTGTACTTGCTAAGAAGTTGTGTAGTGCCGATGATGAAATTCAAAGGATTGCGAACGTCGTGGGCAATCATGTACAGCAAAGAAGTTTTCATCTCGTTGAGTTCTTGGGCTGTTTGCAGAGTGCGATCGAGTTGGTCGTGAGACAATTTGAGAGTTAAAGACAACTGGCGCGAACGCAGCAAAATCTCCACCCGTGCTTGCAATTCGATCTTCTCGATCGGAGCGATAATCAAATCGTCAATGCTTTGCCAAATAAATTGCGTTGCCATTCCTACATCCGAGCGAGATGTAATCAAAAGAAAAGGCAAGCATACCGGTTGTTCTGCCTGTTTTTGGGCGGCTACCCATTCCCAGTGGCGTTTCAGGGAAATACCGTCAATTATCGCCAGGTCAAAAGATTGATTAAATGGTAAAAACTCCTCACTATTTTCTGTTGAGTTTGGCAGCAATACCTCATAGTAAACAGCTAACCATTCTAATAACAAGCGGCGATTTTCTTTCTGTTCGACAAGCAATAAAATTTGACTCACGCAGATTCTCCTAGCAATGTGTGCACAATTCCCAGCAAATCTCTAACGATCAAAGGTTTTACCAACATATTCCGAGCACCGTGGCAGAGGCTTTCGTGCTGAATGGCAGCGCTTTGTTTGGGCGAGAGTATCAGAAAAGGGATTTGGTGATTTCGCAGTTGTTCGCAGCACTCCCAAATCCGGCGATCGAAACCAGAAATATCTACTAAAGCCATCCCGATCCTAGCAGGCTGACTGATAGCTTGTGCAACATCTTCAAAGTTATAAGCCGCGATCATCTGGTATCCTTCTTTATTCAGAAATTGTGCTAATAGTTCCAAGTTTCGATGATTGCGGTCTACGGCTAAAATTATTGAGTTTTCATTCATCTATCAGCTTCCTTTGAATACGGGTTATACCATTTTAGATTTTAGATTTTAGATTTTAGATTTTAGAATGGGTAGTGACTGATTATATATGGGTTGGGATGTGGCCTAAAGTTGGATTCTTTTTTTATCTGGTATTAGCTTACTTTTCGGCGAGGGATTACATTGGTTTTCAGTTGAGTGAAGTACAGATGATCTGACACAGGACACGGCTCCGCGCCCTGTGCCCTACTCTATTTCATACAAGTGAAAACTGCTATAAAAGTCGAAAAATACACAAATTTACCAATATATTTAAGTTTTCCAGAACTTAGGCTAGTGGTGAGGTGCGCGGTGCGCCCCCTACAGGTAGTGGTGAGCTGCGCGCCCTACTCATTAGTAGATTCACGACTCCAAAATTAGCTGCACTTGCCCCAAAACAGCAGGACAAACCCCGATTCAATCTTGATCAGCTTCCCCCTCAATCCACACCGGCGCCGAACTCAAAATGCCCCGCAGCCCCGCTATCGGTTTGCTGACTTTGATGCCGTAGCGAGTAATCTCGAGTTCTCGCAGAGTTCTCTCGAAATTGCTGACTCGTTTTTTAATTACTCCGATCGCCTTGCGGATTTCTGTCCTATTATGCAGTTGGCGTTCCAGATAGCGTATAAACAGAAGATTATCCGCTAAATAGCTAATCCCGATCTCGGTCAGCCGAAAATCTCCGCTAATGGCTTCTACCTCATTAATCAAGATAACGGTGACTCCCATATTCTTCAGATACTTGCACAAAGCGTGCAAATTGTTCACCAAATCTTGCCCCTGCATCGAAAGCTGATAGCCAGAAATACTGTCAATCATCACAATCTGCGTCTTTTCCTGCTCCACCTCCTGGCGAACCATACAGGCAAACTGATCTGGCGAGTAGAGCAAAGGTTCCACAGGTATCACCGAAAGACTTCCTTGCCCCATCATCGCCCCAACCGGGATGTTAACTGATTCACAGCGCTTCAGCAGAGTAGAACTTGACTCCTCAAAAATGTAAACTACCGATCGTTCCCCCCTTCCTGCGGCTTCCTTCATAAACTGAACCCCCACCGTCGTTTTACCCACGCCGCTAGGCCCGCTAATCACCGTCACAGTCCCCCGTTCCAGTCCCCCGTGCAGTAGTTCGTCGATTTCTGGAACCCCAGAAGAAATCGCTTCCGCAACAAAATCCTGCTGATAATTGTCTGGCAGCAATCGCGGAAATACCTCCATACCAGCCTGAGTCAGGCGCAGCGAATGGCGGCCGCTGCGGAAGTTAGAGCCTCGCAGCTTGGTGACAGACACAGCGCGTCCTTCAGGGCGCAGTTCTAAATAAATTACTCCGTCGCTGATGAATTGCAAATCGTCGTCTGGAACACTTGATGTGCCTTCGGAGGTGAATACCACCGTCGCCCCCCCTTCCACCAAAAAGCGCAGAAAAGACAGAACTTGCTTGCGAAACTGAAACTCATCCGCAGCTAAGTAGCGAAATTGAGTTATCGCGTCCAAAAACACCCGATCAGGTTTTAGCGCCCGTACCTGTTCGATAATCTTTTGTGTAGTCGGTTCTCGCTCAACCTCGGAGGGGGAGAAAATGTCATAAGTCTGAACTTCTGTAAAGAATTCTGACGATGGGCTCAAATCGAGGAACGCCATCGCTTCCATATCAAAACCGAGACTTGTGGCATTGGCCCGCAATTGCGCTTCCGGTTCTCCTAAAGTAATAAACAGGGGCGTTTCTCCCAGAGCCACACCTGCTGCCAAAAAGTGAAAGCCCAGTGTAGTCTTGCCAGTACCGGGGCCCCCGCGCACTAAATAAGAGCGTTGAGGAATTAGGCCGCCGCCAATCACTTCGTTGAGACCGGTAATTCCCACAGAAAGTCGGTTTTGAGACATTTGTTTTTTCATGTTTTGAATATCGGGCCCGTATTAATATTTAATGGTTTTAGGCAGTGTTTTGATAATTTTTTTTACCGGGCGTCTCATAACCTTGATGAAATCTTTTTCTACCGAAAATTACGTAAGCATACAAGAATTAGAAAGTATTGTCGGGACTGCTGGCATCTGTCGCTGGCAAGATACAGAGCCATTTTGGCAAGAACGAGTAGAAAAAGCAGTTGCCCCCGACACGAAAATAGATTGTACCGTTTACCCGAATACTCAGGAAGAACTGGCGGCTGTCATTGCTTGGGCTGGGCAAAATCGCTGTGCCGTCTTGCCCTGTGGCAGTGGCAGCAAACTTGATTGGGGCGGTTTAGTTAAATTCGACTCCGATCCCCCCCAGCCCAGGGCGGGCACGGGGGCACCGCCCCTACCAAGGGGGGAGCAAGATGTTGTCAAAGTGGGTATTTTGAAGGGGAATTTAGGGGTATCTCCTGATGCAGCGGGGCTTGTGGCTGTCAGCACTTCGCGCCTCAATCGACTTGTACAGCACGCTGTGGGCGATTTAACCGTGACTGCGGAAGCGGGGATGAAGTTTGGGGATTTGCAACAAATTTTAGCTGCAGCAGGTCAATTTTTGCCGATTGATCCAGCATATCCGCAAGAGGCAACTTTGGGCGGCATTGTCGCTACTGCTGATGCGGGTTCCTTGCGGCATCGCTATCGGGGGGTGAGAGATTTGCTATTGGGAATTACCTTTGTGCGATCGGACGGTAAAATTGCCGTAGCCGGAGGTCGAGTTGTTAAAAATGTCGCCGGCTACGACTTGATGAAACTGTTTACTGGTGCTTACGGCACATTGGGCGTCATAAGTCAAGTAACTTTCCGAGTTTATCCGCTGCCTGAATCGTCGGGAACCGTAGTGCTGACAGGGGAAGTTAATGCTTTGTCCCAAACGGCTCAAATCTTATTATCCTCTGCTTTGACACCAACAGCCGTTGATTTGCTGTCACCTGAATTAGTCGCAAAATTAGGCTTAGGAAAGGGCACGGGATTAATCGTCAGATTTCAAAGTATCGCAGAAAGTGTTAAACAACAGTCAGCCCGCTTGCTGGAAGTTGGCGAAAAGTTAGGTTTGCAAGGCACTAGCTGCTGCGAGAATGATGAGCATCAGTTATGGCAAAGATTGCCAGAAACTATGTGGGATTCTGGCACAAAGTCGGCAATTATTTGCAAAATAGGAATCAGACCGTCGGAAGCTGTAACGACCATTAACGAATTGCCGGTACAGGACGCTTGGATTCATGCAGGCAGCGGTTTGGGGGTTTTGCGGTTTGAGAATGCGACGGCGGACAGGTTGTTGCAGGTACGCAGAGGGTGCCAAGCGAAAGGCGGTTTTCTGACTGTTTTAGCAGCGCCGACCGACATCAAGCAACAGTTAGAGGTTTGGGGCTATACTGGAAGTGCGATCGATTTAATGCGCCGGATTAAACAGCAGTTTGACCCGGAAAATCTCTTGAGTCCCCATCGTTTTATAAGCGGTATTTAGTTTAAACTTTGTAGTCAGGACTTCAGTTTTTTTTAATTCCTAGTCTGAATTATTGGTGTACCAGATTTTTTTTTAACGAACCCCGAAGGCGCGTTAGCGAAGCGGCGCGTTAGCGCTAGACCGCGAAGGAAGAGAAAAGAAGAGAAGTTTTTGTTGGGACGTTTAGGACGTTCTTAATTGCACTTTATCCATACGGTCGATTGCTTCTGAATTCTCTCCAGGATAACTAATTTTTTTTCTTCTTCCTTCTTCCTTCTTCCTGACATCTGTTACATCCGTCGAGCGAATCCGTTGCCGAACTTCCTTGTTCCTTCTTTCTGCCATATATGCAAACTTCAGAAAAATCTCAAGTTCCCAGCGACGATTTAAGACCTGCCAAAGAAAGCAATTTTCTAGCACAAAATCCCCACTTAGAAACCCTCGAAATCCCAGGTTTCGATGCCAATAATCCGCCTGACCCGAAATTAATCGATACTTGCGTACACTGCGGATTTTGCTTGTCAACTTGTCCGAGTTATCGCGTACTCGGCAAAGAAATGGATTCGCCCAGAGGCCGCATTTATTTAATGGATGCAATTAATGAAGGCGACGCACCTTTAAACGAAGCAACCTCACAGCATTTCGATACTTGTTTGGGCTGTTTGGCCTGCGTTACCACTTGCCCTTCTGGAGTTCAATACGACAAATTAATTTCCGCAACTCGCCACCAAGTTACTAGAAATCAGGAACGCACTTTTTCCGACAATGTAATTCGCACTCTGATTTTTAATCTCTTCCCTTATCCTCACAGATTGCGGCCTTTGCTTGTACCGCTGTTTATTTATCAAAAATTAGGACTGCCAAAAATTGTCCGCAAAACAGGTTTGCTGAAAAAAGTATTTCCTCGCTTGGCTGCGATGGAATCAATTTTGCCGAAAGTTACTGTCGATTCCTTCCGGGATAATTTACCAGAGGTAATTCCGGCACAAGGGGAGAAACGCTATCGAGTCGGCGTGATTTTAGGCTGCGTGCAGCGGCTGTTATTTTCGCCAGTGAATGAGGCTACGGTACGAGTTTTGACGGCTAACGGTTGCGAGGTTGTGGTTCCTAAAAGTCAGGGATGCTGTGCTGCTTTGCCGGAACATCAAGGCCAAGCGGAACAGGCAAAAGCTTTGGCGAGACAAATGATTGATAGCTTTGAAAATACTGGCGTTGATTTTGTGATTATCAACGCTGCTGGGTGCGGCCACACTTTGAAAGAATACGGTCATATTTTAGCAGATGACCCTGATTATCGGGAGAAAGCTGAAAAATTTGCTGTTAATGTTAAGGACGTGCAAGAGTTTTTGGCAAGTGCAGGAATTACGGCGAAACTCAATCCTTTGATTGACGGAGATTTGACAATTGTTTATCAGGATGCTTGTCATTTGTTGCACGGGCAAAAGATTAGTTTGCAGCCGCGTCAGTTGCTGCAACAAATTCCGGGGGTGAAGTTAAAAGAACCTGTGGATGCGGCTTTGTGCTGCGGGAGTGCGGGGGTTTACAATATGCTTCAGCCGGAGATTGCTGATGAATTGGGAGTGCAAAAGGTGGAGAATTTGCTGAATACTGGGGCGGAGTTGATTGCTTCTTCTAATCCGGGTTGTTCTTTGCAAATTAAGAAGCATTTGGAGTTGCAGGGAAAAACAGTTACTTTAATGCACCCAATTGAGCTTTTGGATTATTCGATTCGCGGGGTGAAGTTGCTGAGGAAGTAGTTTTGTAGGGCGGGCGGTGTCTGCCCTATTTTCGATGCGCCCCGCCTGTGAATGAGATTTTTTTAATGAATTGCAGGAATTCACAAACGGGACACCTGTTCCACAGAGGAGCGGCAGGTGAAGAGTGGCAAATTTATCGCCCTGACGGTCCACCGTTTACAAGTTATGAGGAGGTTTCTCGCAGCTTGGAACAAGCCGAACAGCGGGCAGAACAAGCCGAACAGCGGGCTGCTTTACTGGCAGAAAGACTGCGAGCGATGGGAATTGACCCGGAACAATTGTAAACTAGATTGGGAAAAGGGCGATCGCACTTTTAAATTTTAGCAAAAGTGCGATCGGCATAATAACTAATAACTAATGACTGATGACTATTTGCCCTCTTCTAACCTCAAAAAATGCACCTGTCCCGAAGCTTCCGCCACTACGATTGTCACCCCATCAGGTGCAATAGCGCAAGCTTTCAAAGCACTATCTCCCCTGAAACTAGCAATTACTTCTCGACTTAACAAATCCCAAACTTTGAGAGTATTATCGTCCGAAACAGAAATTGCCTTTGTTCCCATAGTCGCCACAGATGTTACCGCATCAGCATGACCTACCAAAGTAAAAACTTCTTTTCTACTTGACAAATCCCAAACTTTCAAATTGTGTTCCCGCCCGCCAGAAATCGCCCCTTTGCCATCCGCCGTAACTGCCACAGCATTCACAAAACTCTCATGACCTTTGAGAGTAAAAAGTAGATTTTTGACGGCTAAATTCCATAAATTTGCCAAAATATTCTTTTCTTTTCCCAAACTCCAAATTTTCAGAGTTTGGTCGCCGGAAGCCGAAATAATCCGCTTGCTGTCGGGAGTAACTGCCACGGCTTTTATCCCGTCCTCATGACCTGAAAAAGTAAAAAGTTCCTCTCCTGTTTCTAAACTCCAAACTTTAATAGTTTTGTCTCCCGAACCGGAAATCGCCATCGTTCCGTCCGCAGTCACTGCCACAGAATTTACCCAGTCTGTATGACCAGTGAAAGTAAAGATTTCTTTTCCGGTTTCTAGATTCCAAACTTTCACAGTTTTGTCGCCGGAACCCGAAACTACTCGCTTGCTATCCGGTGTAGTTGCGATCGCTTTTACCCAATCTTGGTGTCCAGAAATAGTAAAAATTTCCTGTCCGTTTTTGAGATTCCAGACTTTAATGCTGTTGTCTCCTGAACCGGAAATCGCTTTCGTACCGTCCGCCGTCACTGCTACAGCATTTACCCAGTCATCGTGACCTGCAAATGATAAATTTTCTTTGCCTCTTTCTAAGTGCCAAACTTTGAGAGTTTTGTCAGAGGAACCAGAAACTATCCGCTTGCCGTCGGGGGTAACAGCCACAGCATTCACTGGGGCGATGTGATTGGTAAAAGTGAAAAGTTCTTCTTTTGTTTCCAGATTCCAAACTTTCAGCGTTTTGTCACCTGAAGCCGAAATTACCCGTTTGCCGTCGGGACTGACTGCCACAGCTTGAACGAAACTGCTGTGTTTTCCTAAAGTGAAAAGTTGCTTTCTTTCTGACAAACTCCAGACTTGAACAGTTCCGTCGTAACTGCCGGAAATTATGAGATCGCCGTCGGGAGTAACTGCTACACTTTTTACCCAGTCTTCATGACCCGTGAGAGTAAAAACTTCTTTTCCAGTTTCTAGGTTCCAGACTTTCATGCTGTTGTCTCCCGACCCGGAAATCAACCGTTTGCTATCAGGAGTTACGGCTACGGACTGGACAAAACTGCTGTGACCTTTGAAGTTAAAAATTACTTCTCTGCTTGTCAAATCCCAAACTTTAATACTGCCATCCCAAGAACCTGAAATTACTCGCTTGCCGTCGGGAGTTACTGCTACTGCTTCTACGGCAAAAGTATCGCCTGCAAAGGTAAATATTTCTGTCCCTGTTTCTAAATCCCAAATTTTAATCGTATTGTCCCAAGAACCGGAAATTACTTTAGTGCCGTCGGGGGTGATAGCTACAGCATTGACGTAGGTAAGATGACCTTTGAGGGTGGCAAGTTCTTCTCCTGTTTCTAAGTGCCAAATTTTGAGATTGTGGTCAGAGGAGGCAGAAATTGCCCGCTTGCCGTCGGCGGTGATTGCTACAGCTTGTACCCAGTCTGTATGTCCGGTGAGGGTACGCAACAATCTCCCGCCAGGAGGGGTAAAGCTGGGCGTTAGCGGTCGCAGCCAGGGGGTTGTTTGGTGTTGTGCCTGTGCTAGCATTGCTTGAATTTCTGGACTTTCAAAGCACATCAAGCGGGCTATTAGTTGGGTGGCTAGTTGGCTTTTATCTGTGGCTAGAATGTGGGCAGACAGCCGAATAGCTTCTTGGATTAATTTGAGTTGGTCGGCTTTTTTGTCTGAGATAATATCGGGACTTGTTGCTAAATCGTAATCTTCTATTAGCGCCTGTACTCCCGATGCTGACAGCTTGGCTTTAATAAAGTTGTAATCTGTTAGTAAGCTGTATAATTTTTCGCTGTCTGAATTCGCTGCTAGCTGACTTGGCAGGATTTCCAGGTAGTGCGTCTGTTCTGCGGGCTCCATTTTATCCAGCCCTTGTTTAAACTCGGTCATAAATTTACGGATGTGTTTTTTAAATGTATGCGATCGCTAGCTGCACCCTACCGAAAAGCCGATCGAGAATCTTGTCTCTTAGACTTAGCATGACATATTTGAATGCTATGTGCTACGGGCTTGCTGTCCTCGGTTTGGTGATGGTTCGATGAATTGCTTGTTTTTTAGTCGGAGTCTGCTTTGAGAATTTTCAAGCAGTGCGATTACAATAAATCGTCGCTAATATAATTAAACTCAGCAACGCCCAATTTACCGATCAATTGACAAAAGCTCACATATATCGTTGCTTTTCTTAACATAGCTGGTGTTTGGGCGATGATGGTCGCTCGATCAGCACTGTCAATCGATTTTAGATTTTAGATTTTAGATTTTAGATTGAAGCCTTGACCCCACGGATAAATTCGGGGGGCAAGTTTCTCGGATACAAGTTTTTTATTTCTGGACGGATGAATCCGGGGGCTTGTATCCTGGATGCTTTCGGTCAAAGCTAAAAAATTTCAGGTATCGTAATCCTATTTAATGTGCGAAAAAGACTTTTTATAACGAAAATATGATGGCGGATGCTCTAATTTTCTGTCAAGTCGGCCACATCAGCGAGGCAGATGTCCCCCCTGGTTGGGTTTCGTACCAGGGCGGCATCTGCAATCTGTTTCACCCAAAGCTCTCAGAAAGCTTTGCAGGTGCGCCCCCTTCCTCTAAAATATAGAAAAGGACTTGCACTCTTAAACCGGGTTTCTAGACAAAATCATTGGTTTGACCGCTAGGTACGTAGGAAGAAACCGGGTTTCTGACTCCATAGCGCGCAAGTCACGATCGCAAATAAAGCAGTATTGACTTTAGAGACAAATTTCATGGATGTTATCGAGTTTTTCGAGTTAAGTGCAGGCAAATGGTTTTCTCAGCGTACCGTACACAATCTCAATTCTGGGGAATTGCAGGCCGGTAAATCCGACCTCAAAATAGAACTACTGACAGCTAGCGATGCAGCAGTCGTCAAACTTTGCCAACAACACTCGATTAACCCGGCTTCAACTGGGCTAAAGGGCGTTCGGATTAGTTGGGACGGTATTCCCGATCGCGACAAAGCTAAACAAATCGGTTCTACAATACTAGCGATCGTACCAAACCCCGACAATCCAAGCGAAGGCAAAGTGTTGCAAGACAAGGGTAATAGTCGCTACGTGATGGGCGACGACGTGCTGACATTGATTACAGAATCAGACACCCTCCATGCCGAAGAAAGGCTGTGGTATCTCATGCCCAATTTGCGGCTGCGGACTAGCTTTGTTAAGCAAGCTAACGGTACGGAACAAGCTTCTTTTTGTTCGGAAATTCGGATGGGAGTAAGTGCCCCAAGTGAAAAGTGAAAAATAACTATCTATAGCGGTTCTTAAGCGTTGTGAGGTATGGGGGCGAGTCCTATGCCCTATTATGCCCTATGCCCTATGCCCTATGACCACCTCATGTTACTGAGAAAGGCTATAGTTCCCAAAGTTTAAACTCTATTTCTGCTTTCTCCCTTCTTTCTTCGGCCTTCTCTGGCAATCGCTTTTAACTTGGTATGAAAATCAGTGTGTTTGACAACTGGGAATGATTTTGCCACAGGTTTGTCCGCTAATTTTTGCTCGGCTTCGGCTCGATCGGCGAGGGCGGTAACAGCCACATCTTCATATACAACAAATTCTGTATTTTCTTTTGTGCGATCGTCGGCTGCGGGCAATTTTCCTGTTTCCTCTGCCTCTGTGTTTGGGACTTCTGCATGAAGCGCCACATCAAGTTGCGCCTCTGAGCTCCCAAGCAAATCTAACTCTGCGGCAGTTACTTTGGATTCCGGGTCAGATAAAAGTATATCTTCCTGTGGTAGTTGAGCAGCATTTTCCCCGGTTAAATTTTGAGGAAAATTATTGCATACCAAGCGTTCAAACTCGCGATTGAAATGATAGAGAGGTTGACCTATCCGATGCCACATACTCAATAGCTGTCCCACAGAAACAGCCTTGTAGCGGCCTTGATAAAGCGCTTCAACCACTGCTAAACGCAGCCAATAGCCGGGATACTTGGTCAGCCATTCACCCGCCAATTTCTCGGCTTTTTTGCCACCTAGGTCAAAACCGTAGTGAACCAGCAGAGCCGCTGCTTGTGCAGATATTGCGGTCACTTCTGTCATTTGTTGTCTATTGACTGTTGACTGTTATCTGTTGACTGTTGACTGTTGACTGTTTTCTGTTGACTTTTGACTGTTGGTTCCAAATTCCCAATGACCAATGCCCAATTAGCAAATTGAATTAATCGGATAAACGCACCCCTCCTTCTACAGTTCGCGCGTCCCCGGAAAAAGGTTCGGGAGTCCCATTCCAGTTGAAGTCGCTAACTCTAAAAGTCAGGCTGCCGACTTGACGCTCAGGATTAAAACGCAAAATGATTGCGTAGCTGCGGCGACTGTATTCTAAAGTGTAATTCGTACTGATTGTTTCCCCGCTTTCTAAATTAATAGCACTTTGAAATCCAACTCGAAAGCCTCCGTAAACTTGCTGGACAAGTCCAAAAGACAGGACTCTCAAATCTACTAAGCGATCAAATAAAAACGGCGATATACCGTCCCGTCCCACCTGGGTATAAGTCACGTTAAAACCAGTGTAATCGAGGAAAGGGCGGGAGAAATGGCCGAACTGCCCTTGAATGCCGACGCTGCCGGCGAGGGAATTTTGTCTGTCGCCACTGCTGTAATAAGTTCCAACCCCCCGGAGTCCCAAGGCCAGTTGCAAGAAAGGAACCACCGGCGTCCGCGTATACCTCAAACCCTGGGTGGGAGTGCGAGGCAGCGGTTCGCCCTCCCACAGGTTGAAGCCGCGACTCAAGGCAAAGCTGAGCTGGGAACGCCCCAGATCGACGCGGTTGTTTTCCCGCACTGGTTCGAGCAAGTCTGCTTGATCGGTGTCAGCATTGATAAATTGATACCCAGCTTGGTAGCTGAGATTGATGCCCGTGCCTCCGAGTGGGATGACTGGGGAAGTCAGGACTGCCCCCAGGCTGCTCTGCACGGTTTGATAGCCCAGAGAACCGTTAAACAGTCGATCGCGATAACTGTATTCTGCTGCCAGAGTGTGAGTGCCGATCAACTGTCGCAGGCGCAAATTGCCCCTAAAGCTGTCTTCCGGCAAGTTCGGGAAATTTTCAAAACTCAGAAATATTGCCGATCCGTCCAGGCTGGTGCGCGGGCCGAGACTAGCGCCCAACCTCGCTTTCAGCCCGTAGCTATCGGGAGACAACGGATTGCCACCGTTCTCTGCCACGATCCGCTGCAGGTAAATTTGGGGTGTCAGAGTCAGTCGCACCGGCCCGTTTTGCAACACCTCAAAACCGCACTCGGCATACAAACCGCCTCTTTCGCCCCCGTCGTAGCCAAAGGTCAAACACGGGCCGTTTTGCTGCCGGCTGTCAAACACTTGCCTGCGGGGATACACGGGTATTTTCACCCGGTTGTCGAACACCAAGCGGGGTTTAGTTGTGACCAATTCCTCTGCCGTGGGCGAAATCCTTCTAATCGTCGCCCTCCGGGCCCTGTATTCAAATTCCGGCGGGGAAAACGGGTCGTTAGTAAGCCGAATGTTGGTTGCTACCCTCGCGCCGTCTGGTAGCAGTTCGATGCGTTCTGCTTCAAAGCGGATGCGGTTGACGGCACCAGTAACTTGGGGGGCTGCTAGCTGTCCACCGCCACCGAGAGTCACTGTAGCAGCGCCGGGGGATTTGACTCCGCGCAGGGGCTGCTGGCTGGTAATTCGATCGCTCAGGGGCTGTTCAAGAATCGTCCCGGCACTAATATCTGTCGGCAGTGTGGGAGTCAATTCGCTACCTGCTGCGGGCAGGAATATTTCGCCCCTGGCTTGTTCGACTGCGCCGCTGTTGAGGCCAAGATTGAACTCCATCCGCTGACCGCGCACTACTTGTTGGCCGCGGGTATAGGCGACATTGCCGGATGCTACCACTTGGCGGGTGACTAAGTTGACGATCGCTCGATCGGCATCTATCACAGTTTGCCGGAACCGCACAACGACATTACCAACCGCCGTGACAATTTGCTGCTTGTCGTCGAATTCTTGGCTGTCAGCCTTAACTTCAATAGTATCGGCCGGACTCACCGGAAAAGGCACCGTCCGCTGAGAAGGGGCGGTGCGGACTCCCGGCGGCGCGGCTGGTTTAGGTTTCGGTGTCGGGGCAGCGGGGGTTCTGGGTGCGGGGGCAGTTCCTGGTGTGGGAATGTCGAACTGCTGTTGCCCGCTGGGTGCTGGTTCTAGCGCGGGTTCTGGAACGGGAATCTCCGCAGGTTCGGGAGAGTTATCTTCTAACTGCCGGCCTTGGGTCTGATACCAACTTTCCTGCTTTCGGACAACATTCCCATCCTGTTGTTTCTGCGCCTCTGCGCTTCGTTTTTGATTGCGAATGGCAATGGCATTTTCTACCGAACCCAATGGGTAAGCCGTAAACGAGGAATCTTTCGGATTTTCCGCAGTTTCGGGTTCTCTCACAGGGGCCTGACGCTGAAATCCCACCACTGCCTCGCCGCTTTCCACTGCAGCTAAGGGGTCGGCGATTTCTGGAAGCTGGTCGGTGGCTGGGGTGGTGCCCCGGAGTGTGGCTGCGGGTTTTTCTGGGGCCGGTGTGGGTTCTGGCTGAACGATATCTGGGCTTGGTTCCGGTATTTCTGCGGGGTTGCGGAGGGTGTCTCCATCGCCGGCCGCGACAGTGAGGGCGACTTTTTTTGGCTTTGCGATGTAGATGATGCCAGGGGGTTCTGGCGGCGGTACCGGATAGGGCATAGTTACAACAGGTAAGTCATCCGATTTTAGATTTTAGATTTTAGATTTTAGATTTTATAGGGTGCAAATTATTGAAAATTTTGCATCTAGAAGGCAACTGTTTAAACATTAATCTGATATCTAAAATTCCCCGTGGCTTTGGTGCGCCGGAATAGGGCTGCTTTCAGAAGTTGCTTTCGCCACAAGATAACCTCGCTGGCGGTGCGAGGTCAAGTTTTGTCCGACTAATTTTTGCGGGTTTGTCGGCTGTTGCAGGGGCTGCGGTGGCGCGCCCCTACTCTGCGGGCGAGATAACTTGTTTATTCCATGTCTCTGCGGTTGGGGTTCCGGGCTGGGTCATTGGACAAAAATCCAAATACAAACAGGGAAACAAAAAATAGGACAACTACATTAACTACGATTTTGAGGGTTAGCACTGTGGGAGTCTCCAAAGATGGCATAATACTGAGCTGATTTGCTGCTGTTGCCGCAACTTTTTTATCATAAGCTAAAGATTAGTCAATTTTATCTTTGCTTTTGAGGATTTTGGGCAAGTTGATTTTTGCCCAATTCCAGAGTTGCTCGGCGATGTTTTCTAGCCGCAGCATAACTCGATCGAGCCATTCGAGCACTTGTTCTAGGGGGTGCTTAATGTATCCCATCGATTCTGCTTTTGTTTCTAAGTAGTCGTCTTCTGCTGGGACGCCTGCGCTGGGATTTTTGGCTTCTGCTGTGGGGGGGGTTGCGGCGGTGTATCTGCTAGTTTGGGCGGTGATTGCTGGAGAGTGGTTGTTTTGTCGGGTGTTCGGGTTTGTGTTTTTTGGCACTTCGGTTTCCTGTGCACGCCCTGGGGTTGATTCTGCTGCGAGTGCAGAGCTATTTTTGTGAGTAACTGCTAAATCAGATAAATTAGATGCTGTTTGGGGTTGACTTGTTGGGCTTTTTGTTAGCAAGCTCTGTTTTAGCTGCCCCAGCAGGCGGTGAAGTGCTTCGGGGTATGGGGATATTGAGACTGCGGTCGATCGACCTTCTGACAATTCTCCTAATTCTGCAATTTCTTGCTTGACTTTTGGACTGCTTTGTGATAATAGGGGCGCGGAACTTTCCTCTATTAAATGCTGCGGTGCTGGTTCCCCAAATAAGTCTTGCCAATTCAGCCACGGTCGATCGACCTCTTGGCTTATTTGCCTGTTTTCTTGTTCTTGTCGCTGTTTCAAATAATACTGAATAGCGACGGATTTCTCCGTATTATCGCTGGCAGCCGTTTCTTTGCCTAGGAGGTGGTCTACTGACGACCAAATCACTTGTTCGATGTTTCGAGCGTATTTTTCGAGGATGTCGCGGGCGGACAAATCTAAATTGGTTTCGGTGCCCGATGTGTCAATTTTGACTCCGGGGTTTTCTGTGGGTGCGGGGGTTGTTTTTACCGAGGGGGGGAGGGTAAATTCTTCGAGGTTGACGGCGGCGCGATCGAGTAATGTAACAAAGGAGAGAGGACTAGGGGGTCGATCGAACTTTCTGTTAAAATTAGTTTCTAGTTTTGGGGTATTGTGGTCGATCGAATTCGATGCCGCAATTGACTGCTGTGCGGTTTTTGATTCAATCTGGGCGCGGGCTTTTTGGACTAGGATGGCATTGCGGTCGATCGATTTTTTAACTGCGAGGATTGATTCTCCAAACTGATTTCTTTTGAGAGCAACCGGGCTCGTCTGAAGCCATGCCATCAATTCCCAAAAACGACGCATCGGCGGCAACTGCGCTTTTTTGGCAGCCGACTCCAAACCGAGATTAAATTTTAATTCTTTTTGGGTAATTTCCCGCCGTTCGGGCCCACAGTTTGCTACTTCCCAAGTTATGCGACCTTCGAGCAGTTCTTGCTGTTCGGGTGTCAAAATATCTAATATCTGATTTTCTTTTCCGACTAATACTAAAGTGCGGGCTGGGATAAAACTGGCGATTCCCTCAACTTTTGGTTGCGGTTTTAATTCAGTTTTAGCAAGCGGATGTTCTAATACGGAAGTGGTTTGATGCTTTGTGATTTGTCCCTTAAGAGTGATTGCCGGAGGTAAATCGCTAGCAGTATTTCCCTGATTAATTAACAGCGGGAAGCTGGCTAAAGTTTTCGCGGTTTGCGACGAGGTTAGTAAATTTTCGGCTAGGTGCAAAATTTCCGCGATCGAACTTTCCTCGGAAACTTCCCCCTGATACCAATTTTGTGGCAAATCGGGGTTTTCGTCGCCGCCAAATTCTTGCAGTTCCGGTAAATCTACTTTGTGACTTGATTCCCGCAACTGTCGGCCCAGCATTCGGGAACTTTGCACAAGCAAATAAGCTGGATAAAGCAGAATTTGGGTAGCCGTGAGAGTTGTTTCTTTAATTTGACGCCAAGTTCGATCGCAATTGTCAGCGATTTGGCGGGACTGTTTCGATATAAAATTTAATAGTCGGCTTTGGTAGGGGCCGTAGTAACCGTTGGACATAAGTTTTATTCTTGAATTCAGATTTTTGATTCGCGCCGGAATTGCTGAATATTGCTGTAAAATCAAAGCGAGATCTTAATCGCAGCTTCAAACCCTCTGAAACCTTTATTTCTTCGCGTCCTTTGCGTCGGGGCGGTTCAATCCGATTTTTGATTAATACACAATTCCTAGTTTAGCTAAATATGAGCGCTTCTGTGTCACCTGCTAGCAACAATATTTCTGCCACTGTCGAGAAGTTGCGCCGCCTCAGCCAAGTGGAGGTTCAGTCTGGTTGGAGGTACTGCGATTCTGACTCTGCTGTCTCTTCAGTAAATATTTGTAACAAGCCGATTGCCGAACTTAACGGCAAAGGACATATTGCTTGGCCGTCGGGGAAGCAAGTTTTGTATTTGGGTCAGCAAGTTGTAATTCCTGACAATTTGCACGGCTATCCTGTCGTTGGTTTGCGGTTGCTACTGGGCTTGACTTGGTGGGCGGAAGATGCTCAAATTTTTGTCAACGGCGAGTTAGTCGGACAGGGAGATTTATTTGATTTTGCCGATCGAGTTTTGTTGAGTTCGTCGGCCAATCCCGGAGATGAATTTTTAGTAATTTTGCGGTTGGTAAGTCCGGGTCACGATAACGGTGCTTTAGTGCGATCGATTTGTTTGTACGAAGCTGCGGACTCTTCTTGTTTCGATCCGGGTTTTGTGGCTGCCGAATTAGAGATTTTGCAAAATTCGCTAAGTCGAAATTTAGAAAATGTAAATTCCCAATACCTCTCCACTGAAACAATAGCAAGTCGCCCACTGTTTGTCAAGGGGGAAACGCTGAAATCTGAGATTGATTTGGCGATGGATTTGATTGATTGGTCGGCGGTGGGCGATCGCGAAAAGTTCGATCGCTCGCTGTCTGTTTTGCGGCACAATTTACTGGGATATCTGCGGGCTTTTTCTGGGGGTTTAGATGAGGGAACCGCAGAGGCCACAGAGGGCGCAGAGGGAGGAAGAAGAGAGGAAGTTTCTCAGGTTGGAGAAAATAGCAATTCTACATCTATATATATAGGAGAAAGCGGTGAACTGACATCTTTTTCTGGGGATTTAGATCGGGGAACCGCAGAGGCCGCAGAGTCCGCAGAGGGAGGAATAAGGGAGGATGTTTTTGAGGTTGGAGAAAATAGCAATTCTACATCTATATATATAGGAGAAAGTGGTGAGCTGACATCTATATATACAAGTAAAATCTATTTGGTCGGTCACGCTCATTTAGACTTAGCATGGCTGTGGCCTGTCCCGGAAACTTGGGAAGCGGCAAAGCGAACTTTTGAGTCGGTATTGAAATTGCAATCCGAGTTTCCCGATTTAATTTTCTGCCATTCAACTCCCGCACTTTATGCTTGGATGGAAGAACATCGCCCGGACTTATTTGTTGCGATTAAAAAACAGGTGGCGGCGGGTTGTTGGGAAGTTGTCGGCGGGATGTGGGTAGAACCGGATTTAAACTTGATTTCCGCTGAATCAATGGTGCGGCAAGTTTTTTACGGACAGCGTTACGCAAAAGAAAAATTTGGGGAATTGATGCGGGTGGCTTGGCTACCGGATACTTTCGGTTTTGGGTGGCAATTACCTCAGATTTTGCAACAAGGTGGAGTTGAATATTTTGTGACGCAAAAGTTGCGTTGGAATGATACAACGGAATTTCCCCACGGTGCGTTTTGGTGGGAAGGGTTGGACGGTACTAAAATATTTAGTATGATGTCTCCTCCAATTGGTGAAGGCATAGAATCTGTGAAAATGGCAAGTTATGCTTTTGACTGGCAAGCTAAAACTAATTTGCAAGATGCTCTTTGGTTGCCTGGGGTTGGCGACCACGGCGGTGGCCCGACTCGTGATATGTTGGAGGTGGCGAAACGCTGGAAAATGTCGCCTTTTTTCCCGAAGTTGGAGTTTGCGAAAGCGGTTGATTATTTGTCTTTGATTGAGAGTCAGTTTTTGCCGGAAGTTGTGGGAACTAAATCCGAAAGTTATGTTCCCGAATCCGAGAACCAGGAGAATTTACAGGCGCGAGAATTGTCAAAGTTGTCGGCTATTTCGGATGCAAATCCTCCCATCTCACAAATCAAAACTATTCCGCGCACTCTCCCCATTTGGAAAGACGAACTTTACTTAGAATTCCACCGGGGTTGCTACACGACTCGCGCAGACCAAAAACGCCAAAACCGCCGCTGCGAAGAATTGCTCTACCAAACGGAGTTGTTGTCTTCGCTGGCCACTATTTGTACTGGTGCGGTTTATCCGAAATCTGAGTTAGAATCAGCTTGGAAACAAATTTTGTTTAACCAATTTCACGATATTTTGCCCGGTTCTGCGCTCGCCCAAGTCTACGCCGATGCTAATATAGCCTTTGCCGAGGTCGATCGCACTTGTCGCGAAATCCTGCTAAAATCTTTGGATGCAATCTCGGCTCAAATTTCTCTGCCGAATCCTCCGCAGCCCGACGCTCAACCGATTTTGATTTTCAATACTCTCAATTGGTCGCGCTCTGAGGTTGTCGCCGTACCGCTTCCCGATTCTGTTGATTCAGCTTGGCAAATTTACGATTTTTCCCGACGGCGATTGGCTTCACAGATTGTCAAGGGCGATCGACCGCAATCGCAATCTACACTGTTATTCTGGGCAAATAATCTCCCCGCCGTTGGCTACCAGGTGTTTTGGCTGTGTCGTGAAGAGCCTCAAACTGTGGATAATGCGTCCGCGAGTCCAGAAACCGAAAAAAAGACAGAGTTATCAAAACTTACATACGGTATAGCACAAAAAAACACAGCTAGTCAAGAAACGCCTTTTGCAGCCGCACAAATGGTTTTAGAAAATGAATTTATTCGGGCAACAGTAGACGGCAAAACTGGGAATTTATCCAGCATTTGGGATAAACTAAATAACCGAGAAGTCCTGAATGCAGCAGGCGGAAATCAACTGCAAGCATTTCAAGACAGCGGCCAATATTGGGATGCTTGGAACATAGACCCAAATTATGAAAAACATCAACTAGCAGCGCCGATACTCAAAGATATTTCTTGGATAGCACAGGGAGAAATACGGCAGAGTTTGCGAGTAGTCCGACAAATTGGTCAATCGGAGTTTTGCCAAGATTATATAGTAGAAATAGGTTCGCCTCTGCTGAAAATCAAAACTGTTGCAGATTGGCAAGAAACTCACGTTTTAGTAAAAGCAGCCTTTGGGTTAAATGTAGAAGCAGATTTTGCAACTTGCGAAATTCCCGGCGGTGCGATCGCTCGCACAACCAAGCCGCAAACACCCGCCGAAAAAGCCAAATGGGAAGTGCCGATTTTGCGCTGGACTGATATCAGCAATGACGGTTTTGGAGTCAGTTTGCTCAATGATTGCAAATACGGTTGCGACCTTCAACCGAATCGCATTCGGCTGACTTTGCTTCGGGGTTCGACTTGGCCGGATGAACACGCAGATGTAGGAGTTTCCGAATTTACTTGTGCAGTCTATACCCACGGTGGAAATTGGCAACAGGCCGGCACAGTTAGGCGCGGCTACGAGTTGAATTTACCACTGCTAGTAAAGGTGTTACCACAGTTGGGAGAAAATCGAAACAAGAATTTACCCCCAATTGGCAAGTTTTTGGATTTGTCGGCGGACAATTTAGTTTTGATGGCTTTCAAACAGTCGGAAGACGATTCTAATGTGTGGATTTTGCGGTGTTGCGAATCCGAGGGGAAAGAGGCTGTGTTAAAATTCAATAGTGATTTGGGATTAGAGATTGTAGAGCCAGTAGATTTGTTAGAACGACCTGCCAATTTGTCTGAAAAGCTGCCCGAAGGAGGAGGATTTAAGATAGAACCCTGGAAAATCGCGAGTTTTGCAGTTGTGCGCCAAACAGAGACCTAAAGACTTTATACCAAATCCGGGTTTCTTACCCCCTTTATCTCTTAGTCTGCCTTACTGCCGACTTTGTCCGTGTGGACGCGGTTTCAACCGCCGAGTCATAACAGGGATATCTAACCCCGGATTGGTATAAAACATAATTCGAGGTGACTATAATGCGCGCCTCTTTGTATTTGATCGCCAGCATACTCTACCTCATCTTTTATTTGTTTTCGTAGGTCTTCAGCTTCTTCACAAATACAAAATTGAGACTGTTCTGCATCCCTGCAAATTTTTTCGTGTTCCTCAATTTCCCAGTTGTCTATAGCATCGCCAGCATACTCTACCTCATCTTTTATTTGTTTTCGTAGGTCTTCAGCTTCTTCACAAATACAAAAGTGAGACTGTTCTGCATCCCTGCAAATTTTTTCGTGTTCATCAATTTCCCAGTTGTCTATAGCATAGAAACAGCCACTAGCATCCCTACCCATTTTTTCGTAAACTGAATCATCAAAATCATAATATGTGACTGTTTTTCCGAGAGCTACACATTTCACTTTACTAGCACCTGCTTTCAGAAGTAACTCTTTGCCTGCGCGTAAAGAATTACCAGTCGTTGATACATCATCGAGCAAAAGAACATTTTTATTTTGAATCAATTCTAAATTGATTACTTTCATTGATTGAAAATGAATGTCGAGTTCCCGATTGCCTCCTGTAGATAATCGATCGATGTTTTTAACTCGTATTAAGCAAAGAGTTGCGTCAGTGATTTTTTCTGGGAGAGATTTAGCTAATTTTTGGGCTACTAGATGGATACCCGATACTTGATTACCTGACGAATGTGAAGGAACTACAGCAATGGCAAAGCTCTCATCCATCTTTAAATGCTTTTTTAGCTCCTCAAACCAGAAATCAATACTTGTTTTTTCTTTGTTTTTCAATTCAAGTATTTTTTCACTAAAGTAATCAAAACAATCATTCTCTTCGCCTTGCCACTTAAGAGGATGATAGTTCCTTAAATAATAGATATCTTTAGAATCGCTGAAGATTATCATATCTCATGACTTGGTGATATTGTTTTTGCACATTATAGCATACGGAATCGGAGGATAAAGGGGTTTTATTTCCCGGATTTTGTATTATACCGAAATCTGCGATAGGCTATAAACCTACATCTTTTTCTCTCATTTATTCTCTTCTCATCTCCCCTCTGCGCCCTCTGCGCTCTCTGCGGTTCATGGAAAACAAATCCAGTTTGCACAGCTAAAAGCCCAAAACTAAAATTTAATTGTACGAGCCTGATAGGGCAATGATTATCCTCTTTTAGTACAGCCAAAAATAAGCTATTGCCAAAGTAAAGAAAGTCAGCGGCAGCCCGAACCGCAAATGTTCCTTAAAAGTCAGCCGATCGCCTGATTGTCCTACGACTTCAGCTACAATTAAATTAGCCACAGAACCCAACAAAGTTAAATTCCCTGCCAGGGTAGAAGCCGCTGCCAACAACAGCCAAGCTTGCGTATCTGTTTTGACAATCACCGATTGCAGAACCAACACTGCCGGTACGTTAGAAATTAAGTTAGAAAGAATTACGGTAACTCCCAACAAACTCAGCGGTGTATTAGTCAAATTAGTTAAATTGTCCAACAAACCCAGTTGTTGAGTGGCTTTAGTCACCACAAACAATCCTGCAAACATTACTAGCAAATTCCAATCGACGCCTTGCAAAATGCGATCGGACTTGACGCGCCTAGTAATTAACAATATACTGGCAGCTATCCAGGCAGATTCTGCTAAAGGTGCACCCGCTAAAAAAGCTACTAAAAGTGCTGCTGTCACCCACAAACTTTTTGCTAGCAAAGGCTTGAACAATCGATACCTGACTTGAGTAACCTGCGGCAAAGATTTGCAAGAACGCAATTCTGGATAAAGCAACCACAGCCAAGCTACTTGAACCAGCAAACAAATTAAAGCTACTGGTGCGAGAGACCGGGCAAATTCCAAATAACTAATTCCCGAAAAAGAACCGACGAGAATATTTTGCGGGTTGCCACTCACAGTCGCCACTGAACCTAAATTAGTACCTCCGGCTAAAGCTAAAAGATAAGGGATAGGATTGAGAGACAAAGAGCGAGTCAGACTCAGCGTTAAAGGGGCCAGCAAAATAGCAGTAGTGTCGTTAAGAAAAAATGCCGATAAAATGCCGCTGCCAAAAGTAACTGCCACCATAATGCCGAAAGGAGAACGAGTAAAGCGAGTTAAAAACTCCAAAGCGAGTTGAAAAAAACCCGATGCTCCCAAAGCCGAATTAACGACCATCATTCCCAGCAAAAAAACGATCGTATTTGGGTCGATCGCCTCCCAAGCAGTTTTGAGGTTAAGTATTCCCAAAGCCACCGCAAAACCTGACCCGACAATTGCAATCGCCGCCCGGTTCATCCGCAGCCCCGGCAAATATCCCAAACCGAATCCCAAGTAGGTCAGTCCCAATACTAGGTATTTGAGTGTTATCATATATACTTAAAATCCTTGATTGCCGCTTTTTTCCATTGTCTGGGATGCTAAAAGTACAGACCGGGTAATTGCAGCTAAACCTGCTGGCATTGCAACTAGCGCTAAATATCGCCGTGGAAAATAGCCAGTTTTGCAGTAAATTTATCAATACCAATTTAGATATAGTACCTCATCGCAACTTTATCCAACCTTTTGAGACTTTGCGAACTTAGTGCGAACAAAATTTTCCAACCTGCGCCAATTAGCCCTCACAACTTTCTTCTGATCTAAAATATGCAAAATCGCGAATGCTAAAAACGTGTACCCTAGCCAAAAATGCAAACTCCTTCCCACCTCAACCATTGCGGAATTCTGCGGAAACATATCCGGCAAAAGAATCCCGAAAAATTTCACATTGTTACTTTTGTAAGAGTTAGAAAGTAAGAAACCAGCAACCGGAACTAGCCACATAAAAACGTACAAAGTTGCGTGCAGAGCAAAATTTTTGTACCATTCCTTCGTAAACTTTGGCAGGCGTTTAGTATATTTTTTCCACCATACCCGCAGCAGAGTTAAAATCCGCCAAGTCAGTAAAGCCATTGTCAGCACTCCTACGGATTTGTGAAAATCGTAAAGGGGGCCTCGAATAAACAATTCTCCTGGCAATTGAGCCATAGAAGTACCGGTAATAAACAGCACTAAATAGCAAGCTGACATTACCCAGTGTAAAGACATCAATTGTTTGAACGCAGAATTAAGTCTGGGTTTCGCAGCGGGTTTTACGGTACTCACTCTTTCTTACCTCCTTAGCGTTTGCTGCACAAGATTAAGTATAAACTATAGGACTAAAGCCCGTGGTCGATTGTGCCTTATAAGATTTACTTAACTTAATTATTACAAATATTTATTAAACAGTCTAATTAACTATATTCACGATCGTCATTCCCAACACAAAACATCGTACTTGGGTCGATCGCCTCCCAAGCAGTTTTCAGGTCGAGTATCCCTAAAGCCACCACAAAAGCTGACCCGATAATTGCAACCGCCGCCCGGTTCATCCGCCGCCCCGGCAAATATCCCAAACCGAATCCGAAGTAGGTCAGTCCCAATACTAGGTATTTGAGTGTTATCATATATACTTAAAACTATTGATTGCCGATTTTTTTTATTGTCTAGGATGCTAAAAGTACAGACTGGGTAATTGCAGCTAAACCTGCTGGTATTGCAACTAGCGGGAAATATCGCCGGCAGAGGGTCTACCAACTACAAACAAACACAGTGGTTGCATTGGGAAGCGAAAATCAGGGTGCTGGACAAGTGGTATTTTTGTTACAAATTGTAACTTTTTTCAAACAACAGGTTTAATTTAGTTTCACAAAAAAGTTAAATTCCAGAAAGTAAAATTAATTACAGTCGAGTTAAGCTAAAAGTGTTTGCTAAAAAAAGTAATTCAAGCAACCCCGAAACCAACTATTCTCACTTGATCGACACCGACGGCGACTTCGCGACAGCAAAACTTTCGTGTAGCCAACAAGTCGAACAAGATTGGTATGGAACTCTCTACGAGAATTTTCCGGGCATTTACTTCGTTCTAGATGCTTTGGGAAGAGTTTTTTCGCTAAATGAATTCGGCACGTCTCGCCTCGCCTACAAATCGCAGGAATTAATTTGTCATTCAATTTTTAACATATTTTACTGCCAAGAGCAAGGGAAAATGCAGGCAGAATTTGCCGGATTGGCCCAGCCGGAAAACGGTACGCCAACTCCAAAAATTGCCTGTTGGGAAGGCTGCTTGACTTGCAAAGACGGCAAGATTATTAGGGTAAAAGCAACAGCGCGACCAATGCCGGCGGTAGATTGGAAAATAGATGAAAATACCAAGGGTCGCTCACTTGCCAATTTCCAACGACCGGCTGTACTGTTAGTTTGCGAAGAAATTAAGGCCACTTCGCAGTCACCCATGCCGCCCAACCAGAGAGGAAATTGGCGCAGTCCAACTTTGGCGATCGCAAAATTAGCCAAAAGTCAACTTAAAGAACGCCACAATATAGAAGACTTCATCCGCGAAGTAACAGAAACCGCTGTCAGTATTGTCAACTGCGATCGAGCTAGTATTTGGCTGTATGGCGAAGACAAAACGCAGCTTCACTGTATCGACCTTTACGAACAAAATACTAAACTCCATTCCGTACAAATCATCATCACAGCATCCGACTGTCCGGCATATTTTCAAGCTTTAAAATCTGCAAGTGTGATCGCTACTGTGGCAGCAGAAAATGACCCCAGAACACGAGAACTTGTCGGCCTTTATTTGCTCGATCAGGCAACGACCTCCCTGTTAAACGTACCGATTATGCTAGCAGGTCAAAGGTTGGGAATAGTCAGCGCCGAACGCCAGGGTTCCGACGGTGATTGGACGGAAGAAGAACACGAATTTACCCAAATATTAGCAGATTTTGTATCCTCAAGTTTGTCAGCTAGCGAAAAGTTAAAATTAGAAGCAATGCGGCACGAACAGCAGCAAAACTTGCTGACCCAATACTACGATCAACTAGAAGAAAGAGTAGAAAGACGCACTGCTGAACTCAAAAAAGCTAATCAAAAACTGCAAAAAGAAATAATTAAAAGAAAACAAGCAGAAGCAGAACTACGCCTGCAGCAACAAGAACAGCAAATTATTTTTGATTCCGTGCCGGCGATGATTTGGCTCAAAGATACCGAAAGTCGCCTGCTGCGAATTAATCAAGCCGCCGCTGCATCAAGAGGTTTGCCCGCAGCTCAATTAGAAGGTAAATCTTTTTATGAAATCTATCCAGACGAAGCAGAGCAATATTATTTAGAAGATTTGGAAGTAATCAATTCCGGCATTCCCAAGCAGGGGCAAGTCGAACTGCTACCAACAGTTTCGGGTCAAAAATGCTGGGTGCGGACAGATAAAATACCTTACCGTGATGAAACAGGTAAAGTCGCTGGTGTAATCGTGTTTGCAGTAGATATTACTGATTTAATTAAAGTCGAAAGAGAACTGCGAGAATATCGCGATCGCCTCGCACAAAAAGTCGAAAAACGTACTGCTATGTACAGGCAAGCCATGACCGCTTTGTACTCGGCAAATACGCAATTGCAACAGTTAATTAACAACAGCTATTCCTCGGGCGAAAATGGCAGCAGTTACTCAGCAGCGCGCTTGCTCGAATGCGAAGCTTATTTTGAAGCAGTTGCCGTGGCTGACCGCGACACAATTTTGAGCGTCAGCAGTAATTTTGCCCAACTTTTCGGTTACGAACCGGCGGAAATGGTGGGAATGAGCTTGCTGGAACTACTGTCGCCGAAATCATACAAACAGGCGCCGCAAATGATTTCAGCAGCCAGCAATACAGTCTGTGAAACTATTTTTCTTAAGCGAGATGGAACTGCTTTTCCTGCTGACGTTCGCAGCAAATTCGTATTTTGGGAAGGTCGTTTAGTACAGGTGAAAGCAGTCCGAGACCTCACGGAACGCAAATTGACCGCTGCAGAATTAGAGCGATCGCGCTCTTTGCTGCACGCTACCTTAGAAGCAACGGCAGACGGCATTCTCGCCGTTACTACCGCCGGAGAAATGATTAGTTATAACGAAAAGTTAGTTCAAATGTGGGGGATTTATGAAGAAGTTAGAAACTCAATGGATAGAACGGTGCGGCTGGCATTTCTCACTAAGCAAGTGAAAGATCCGAGGGCTTTTTTGCAGAGAGTTAAAGAATTTTATAGTGATGCGGAGTCGGAAGGTTGCGATATTCTAGAATTTAAAGACGGCCGCACTTTTGAGCGCTACACGCAGCCAATTAGAGTCGGACAAAATATTATTGGCAGGGTGTGGCGCTTCCGCGATATTACCTCTCGCGAAAAAGTGACGGCAATGTTGGGAGATTCTCAAAGGCGCTTTCGGGCAATTTTTGATTCTTCTTTCCAATTTGTGAGCTTATTGAAACCGGACGGTACTCTGCTGGAAGCTAACCAAACTTCTCTAGATTTTGCGGGAATTAAGCTACGGGATGTGGCTAATAAACCGTTTTGGCTATTGCCTTGGTGGGGAGATTCTGAGGAAGTTCAGGAACAGTTGCAGGAGGCGATTTCTCGATCGGCACAAGGTGAATTTGTCCGCTATGAAGTGGAAGTTCAAGGTGTAAATCGGACGGCAATTGTTGATTTTTCTCTCAAACCTGTCGCGGATGAAACTGGCAAAATAGTATTGTTGCTGCCGGAAGGTCGGGACATTACTAAAAGTAAGCAAGCCCAAGTCGCGCTGCGGCAACAAATAGAACGGGAACGCCTGATCGGGCAGATTCAATCGCGCATTCGTTCTTCTCTGGATCTCCAAGATATTCTCAACACTACAGTAGCGGAAGTGCGGGAGTTTTTGGCAACCGATCGCGTGCTGATTTTCCGCTTCCGACCAGACTGGAACGGAGATGTGGTGGTGGAGTCGGTTGCAGAAGGATGGATGCCACTCAAAGGGATGGGAATTGACGATTGCTGTTTTGCCAATACTTACATCGGACAGTATTTAAAGGGCCGCATTCGCGCCATAGAGGATATTCATGCTTCTAATTTGAGCGAGTGTCACCTGAATTTTTTGGAGACTTGTCAGGTGAAGGCAAATTTGGTGGTGCCGATTGTCCAGCAGGGAATAGAACCTAGGGAAGGGAACGGTTCTTGTCAAGTGCCGAAGTTGTGGGGTTTGCTGATTGCCCACCACTGTTCGGCACCCCGCCAGTGGCAGCAGTTTGATGTGGATTTGCTGAGTCAGTTGGGTACTCAAGTTGCGATCGCGATCGAACAATCTTTACTTTACCAGCAGCTAGCTGCGGCCAACCAGCGGTTGGACGGGTTGGCGAATTTGGACAGTCTGACTCAACTAGCTAACCGCCGCCGTTTTGACGAGGTGATCAACCGAGAATGGGAGCAGTCGAGCTCTTCGGAACCGCTATCTTTGATTCTGTGCGACATTGACTGTTTTAAACTTTACAACGACAATTACGGCCACCAAGCCGGGGATGCTTGTTTGCAGCAAGTGGCGCGGGCGATCGGGGATGCTTGCACAAAGGCACCCGCAGAACGCCTCTATTTGGCTGCTAGGTACGGCGGCGAGGAATTTGGGGTAATTTTGCCAAATACGGATGTCGTCGCTGCACAGGCGGTTGCGGAGGCAATCCGCAGCCGCGTCAAAGCATTGGCCATTCCCCACATCAAGTCTGTTGTCAGTGATTGTGTGACTCTCAGCTTGGGAGTGGCGGGCGTTTCGCAAAGTCAAAACTCCCCGAAAATGTTGATTGAAGCGGCGGATAAGGCACTGTATCGAGCTAAGTCTGGCGGGCGCGATCGAGTGGCTATTAATGAGTAGTTGTTACTTGTTACTTGTTACTTGTTGGTGAGTAGTTATTTGTTTCCCCTAACTCATAACCAACAAATAACCAATAACTAAAGTAAAGTGATATCGCTAAGTGCGATCGCACTAGCTTCCACTCCTACCAACAGAACCAACCGTTCCCCATTTGCTTTACTAATTAAAGAGCCTTCTGGAATTTGAGTTATTGCCAAATTTCCAATAGTTCCGCCTTTATATTGTAGCACATCCAGCCCTTTCGTGAAATCATAAATAATATCAAATCCGCCGTTACTTTCTAACACAAATGTGTCATTTCCTAGACCCCCAATTATAGTATCATCCCCCAAACCGGAGATTAAAATATCATCGCCCAAACCGCCAGTGAGAGTGTCACTACCAGCCCCGCCAAAGATAGTATCATTTTCCTCGCAGCCATCCAGCAAATCGTTACTTTGATTCCCACTTAAAAAATCCTTGCCAGCACCTCCGCAGATAGTATCGCTGCCCGAATTGCCGTAGAGAAGATCATTGCCTTTGCCACCCAACACAATATCATTACCTTTGCCACCAAATGCAGAATCATTACCTTTACCGCCGTCGATAAAATCAGCACCTTCATTGCCAAAAATTAAGTCGTTTTCTTCCTTGCCATTTATGGAATCATTGCCACGATTGCCAAAAATAATATCTTCACCTTCACCACCAAAAATGATGTCATTATTCTTTCCTCCAAAAAGGATATCATCTCCCTTGTTCCCGTCAATAAAATCATTGCCTCGGTTCCCGTAAAGGATATCGTTTCCTTCACCGCCATAGAGGTTATCGTCGCCTAAATCCCCATCGAAAAGGTTCTGATTTGGACTGCCGTAAAAAGCATCATTTCCTGCAGTGCCAAACTGAATTTCACCGCTACCATTGCTGTTGATAATATTGTCAACTTGATTGGGTTGGTTGAAATTGGGCTGCGGAATAGTATCGCAAATGCAATCGCTTTCAGTGGGCGTTGGCGTAGGCGTTCCGGCTGGGGTCGGCGTCGGAGTTGGTGTTCCCGTTGGAGTTGGAGTCGGTGTTCCCGTCGGAGTCGGAGTTTCCGTTGGAGTTGGAGTCGGTGTTCCCGTCGGAGTCGGAGTTTCCGTTGGCGTCGGAGTCGGAGTCGGTGTTCCCGTCGGAGTCGGAGTTTCCGTTGGCGTCGGAGTCGGAGTCGGTGTTCCCGTGGGAGTCGGAGTCGGAGTTGGTGTTCCAGTTGGCGTTGGAGTAGGTGTTCCCGTGGGAGTCGGAGTCGGGGTTCCCGTTGGCGTTGGAGTCGGAGTTCCCGTTGGCGTTGGAGTCGGAGTTCCCGTTGGCGTTGGAGTCGGAGTCGGAGTTTCCGTTGGAGTCGGAGTCGGAGTTTCCGTTGGCGTTGGAGTCGGAGTCGGAGTCGGAGTTTCCGTTTCCGTTGGAGTTTCCGTTTCCGTTGGAGTCGGAGTCGGAGTTGGTGTTCCGGTTGGAGTCGGAGTCGGAGTTTCCGTTGGAGTCGGAGTCGGAGTTTCCGTTTCCGTTGGAGTCTGAGTTTCCGTTGGAGTCGGAGTCGGAGTCGGAGTTTCCGTTTCCGTTGGAGTCGGAGTCGGAGTTTCCGTTTCCGTTGGAGTCGGAGTGGGAGTCGGAGTGGGAGTCGGAGTTTCCGTTGGTGTGGGAGTTGGTGTGGGAGTGGGAGTCGGAGTTTCCGTTGGTGTGGGAGTTGGTGTGGGAGTCGGGGTGGGAGTTGGCGCGGTAATATTAACGCTGAAAGTTCCTAAAATCGTAGGATTTACAGGATTCCCAGCAGTATCTTGAATTTGATTACCTTGCAGATTAATACTGTAAGTTGGATTATTATCTGCAATATCCCAACTTCCCCCAGGCGGAGTAAATGAATAAGTAGCTGTCCGCGTCAAGCCATTCGTATTAGTATCAATACTGACAAAGTTAACAGGAATACCACCGCCCGACCAATTGATTAAAAAGTCAGAACTGTCTAGAGTTGTAACATCGATCGCGCTATCATCGTTAAAAGTAACAGTAAAATCTTGAGTGGTTCCCCCCGCGACCGTAATATCAGCAATAGTTGTCGGATTTACAGTTGGGGCAATGCCATTTATTACTATTGCCTTATTTTGACCCAAGGAATTAGCAGCAGCCGGATTCGGCAAAGTCAAGACAGCATCACCATTAGTCAAATTCCTAATACTACCGCCGTTGAGAGATAAGGCAGTTGCGGAGGTATAATCTAAGTCGAGACTGCTATTGCCTGCTGTGACTGTGTAATTAAATGTCAGAGTATTGCTGCCGCTGCCACTGGCATAATTAATCACAGTACCTGCACCGCCTGTGGCTAAGGTAAGCTGCGGCGTACCCGTAACAGTAACTGGTTGACTGAATGTGACGGTAATGGGAATTACTGCACCGATGCCGTAACTTCCATCTGCCTGATCTGATGTGATATTAGTAATAGCAGCTAAAGGACTAACTGTAATGCTGGCTGTTTCGCTGGCTGTACTAAAAGGACTAGAAACGCCATTATTTTCTAAGTCCCCTGTCACATCTGCCGTGCCGCCGTTAGTGCCGGTAATTCTATCCCAAGCATTGAAAGTAATGCCGTTAGTAACTGTTCCGGTGTAGTTGCTATTGGGAACGAAGCGGAGGCGAGTTGTCGCGTCTGCTGCTAACAACAGGGCAGTTGCAGCGGTAGGAACAGTAGTAATATTGTTCCAATTTGTGCCGTCTGTCGTATACTGCCAAGTGCCATTTGTAGTATCTAAATTTGTGAGAGCGATGCCTCTCGGACGAAGGGAAATGGCGTCGTTTGGGTCGGTGATGCTGCTGCCGATAATAGCAGATATTAATGTGCCGCTGTTGTTGGTTTCGTTTACATTAATCGCTGTTAAATTAGGCGTGCCCGAGTTGTCTAAGACTGGGGAATTGTTGACGAGGACGCTGACTTGTGATGTTGAGGTACTGTAACCGTCGGTAGTTGTGTAGGAGAAGGTGTCGAGGCCGTTGAAAGTGGGCTTAGGAGTGTAGACAATGCTGCGTTTGGGGTCGATCGCGATCGCAAAGACTGTACTATCGGCATTGGGGTTAAAAGCAGGATCTGCTGTGCCATTGGTGCTGTTCAACCGGGCAATATAGTTGCGCGGTTGCCCGCCGATACTGGTGAATGGGCCACCTACTACTGGGTTGTTATTAGCATCAAGTGCGATCGCTATGACTCTATTATTCGCATTGGGATTAAAAGTAGGATCTGCCAACCCAGTGCTGCTGTTCAACCGGGCAATAGAATTGCGTGGCTGCCCGCCGATATTGGTGAAAAGGCCCCCTACTACTTGGTTGCCGTTAGCATCGATCGCGATCTCATCGATCACGCTCCCAGCGATACTATTATTCGCGTTGGGGTTGAAAGTAGGATCTGCCAACCCAGTGCTGCTGTTCAACCGGGCAATATTGTTACGGGGTTGCCCGTCGATATTGGTAAAAGTGCCCCCGACTACTGGATTGTTATTAGCATCGATCGCGATCGCGAGGACACTATTATTCGCATTTGGGTTGAAAGTAGGATCTGCCAACCCAGTGCTGCTGTTCAACCGGGCAATATAATTGCGAGGCTGCCCGCCGCCGATATTGGTGAATTCGCCCCCTACTACTGGGTTGCCGTTAGCATCGAACCCGATCTCCCTGACATAATAATTAGCGTTGGGGTTGAAGGTAGGATCTGCCGTGCCGTTGCTACTGTTGAGTCGAGCAATATAGTTGCGCGGCTGCTCGCCGATATTGGTGAAAAAGCCACCTATTACTGGGTTGCCGTTAGTATCGAACGCGATCTCTCTGACACTATTATTCGCATTGGGGTTAAAAGTAGGATCTGCCGTGCCGTCGCTGCTGTTCAACCGGGCAATATAGTTGCGCGGCTGCCCGCCGATATTGGTGAATTCGCCCCCTACTACTGGGTTCCCATTAGCATCGATCGCGATCGCCCAGATCCAACTATTCGCATTGGGATTAAAAGTAGGATCTGCCGTGCCGTCGCTGCCGTACAATCGGGCAATATAATTGCGTGGCTGCCCGCCGATATTCGTGAAATTTCCTCCTGCATAAATCCAGTCATCAACAGTAACAGTGCCGCCTGTTGGTTGAGTAACACTCTGCACTCTCAGTGCTTTTGTGCCGCCCGTATCGTTGGTCAGGACTTGAATTTTAATATTAGGAGTGCCGACAGTTGTTACCGCATTGTCTGGAGTAGCAACAGGCAAGTCATTAACAGCTATCCTGCCCAAGCGAAATGTAGCGCTTCCCTGGTCAGTATTGTCCCCAAAAAATAGGAAACTCGGCAATGTGTAAGGATTGAAAGGTAAAGGAGGAAAAGTTTGATTGGGGTTAAACTGAATTGGACGCAGCGGCCCTGTTAGGATTGGGGCGGCGGAATTATTAGCAAAAAGCTGGTAAGTAGTGCCTTGTACTTTCAGGACATAATTGTTATTAGCAGCGGTATTAAAATTAACTGTTTCAGACTCTTGAAAATTTGCTGACTGACCGAATATTCTGCCATTTTTAAAACCCAATTCTAAACCGTTCAAGCCGTCGCTGCTAATAGCTGTGACACTAAAACCCGCGCGGTTGGGGTTGCTAGTTTCTGTGGGAATTGCTGCATTAAAAGATATCGTATAACCAGCGGTGCGGTCTAATGTGGAGGTGGTGAAAGGCGGCAGTATCGCTGGTGTCGGAGTAAGTAGCGATTGCGGATCGTAATTGTTGTAACCCGCATAGCCAGCATTGCTATTAGGAGTGTAGATGGTACGAGTATTGATACCCGTCGAGTTTGGCGTAAACGCACCCGTAGCCAGAGAAGCAGGGGGGAAAGGGGCGGGAAGTGCCGTACCGGGCGGGGCTATTTGTCCGTAAGCAAGGGCGGTGGCGTTGGGCGTCCCTATGCCGGGGGGCGTTCCTGCTGGAAGGTTGGTAATCGCGTCGTAGAGGGTAAGATTGGGCATGATGTACCTAAAGGTAGATGATTTTGCTGAGTTTTATAATGTGAAAGCCTAGCAAATTTACTGATGAGTGTCATCGTTTTTCTACCTCCTGTCAAAAAATTTACGCAACTTTAACTTGTGCGTAATTCTAGCACCACAAAAAAACGATCGCCCTAACTGGCATAAAGTTAGTGCGATCGCGGTACTATGAATCAGCTATTTATCTATCAGAATCGGCGCGGAATTTTTACGCATTTCCACGGATTTTTTTACAAAACTTTACCGTGAGTAGCGTACAAATATCCAGAAACCACGTTTCTCTACCTAAGCTCTCTTTTTTTATTGAACCGCAGAGAACGCAGAGGCGCAGAGGAAGAGAAGAGAGGTAGGAAGGAGTTCACAAGTAATGAGGAATTCCTATAGCAATTCCCTACCTATTTAGCTAACAGTTTTTGAAACACCTCATACATATCCTCAGCCAACTTTTTAGGATTCCACAAAGGTGCGAGATGTTCTGGCTGCTTAGATTTTAATAAATGCTCTTTCACCGCATTTCTGAAACCCGCATCGCGACCAAACTTAACTCCCCACTGCGTGTATTCCTCCCAAGTCCACGCCGCACCAACATCAACATTTGCACTTTTCAGAAAAGCGTAACCCATGCGCGAAAGATATTGGTCGCCCGATCGAGTTACCACTGGCAAATTCGCCCACAAAGCCTCTAAATTGTGAGTCCCGCCGTTGTAAGGATAGGAATCTAAAAGCACGTCGGCTACATAATAAATAGCGCGGTGCTCTTCTTCACTTCTGGTTTGCCCTATAAACTTAATCCGACCAAAATCTACTCCCTGAATTTCGCATTCTTGGCGGTAAGTGCTGTGAATAACATCCGGGTCGCCTTGACCTTTGCGGATTAACACACTCTCTGGTACTTCCTTAAGAATTGTAACTTGAGCTCGTACCATTTCGGGATTGGTTTTTCTCCCGGGGGCAACGCACAGATAAGTCATTTGCTCTAAACCAATTCCGAGAGCATTTCTAATCGCCTCTCGATTCACAGGAATGCTTTGCAGTGCACCAATTGCTACCGAACAAACAGGCAATCTTACTAACTGTTCTAAGTAATTTTTTTCCACACCAGGGGGGTGAGTGTGTTCGTCGCAGAGAAAGTAGTGATTATCTGAAATGTAGGGTGCGTCAAATCCTAGCCAAGAAACGCAAATACCCGCAGGATATTGATACAGCACTTCCACATTTGTTGGCACTGTCATCGAGTCTAAGTCTATCAAAACATCCAAGTTGTCTTGCGCTACTTCGGCGAAGATTTCACCGCCATCAGCAAAGCCGTTTGGATATTTTTTAGGCCAGTAAAACTTGCCCGCCATGTCTTCAAACCGCTGCGTAACTTCATCTCGGTGGAGTTTGCCGGTGACGTAAAGGTGCACGTGGGGGGTGATGTGGCTTAATTCGCGAATTAGAGCTTCGCTGCACCAGCCTACTGAGTGGCGGCGGAAGTGTTTGGAAAGAAAGCCGATTTTTAAAGGACGCTGTTCTTTTGTTTGGTAATTTGCTAAGTTGATTCTGTTAATGTCTTGGCGCTTAGGGACGGCTTTTTGGTAGTATTCTTTGGCAATTAGTCTGTAGAAACTGGCATTCTTTTCGCGGTTGTCTCGCAGGTGAGAAACTGCAAACAGGAAGATTTCGTAGAGCAGTTTTAGTTCGATAACACTAAAGGTTTCGACCTTTTCGTAGCAGAGTTTTTCGATTTCTTCGAGTTTTTGAATTGCGTGTTGGCTGACACCTGATTGCAGGTAGGAAAAGACGTAGGCTGTAGCTGACATGATTGGGGCATTTTCGCCACAGTTTTCGCAGTATTTGTCGGCTATGCTACGGGCTCCGGCGAGGTTGGTGGAATGGCTTAGCAAGTCGCACAGTTGTTGGTAGGCTTCGCTAAATTTAGGGTTGCATTGGATCGCTTTTTCAAAATTGGCGATCGCCTCCAACGGCTTATCTTGTTTCTGAATGTGTCCCATCCGGCAGTAAACCTCTGCCCAATTCGGTTTTAATCCCAAAGCTTGCTGATAGCTGGCTAAAGCTTCTTCCAGCCGCCCCTGCATGGAAAAACAACTGCCGAGGTTAGCGTGAACTTCCGGCCAGTCGGGCTTTATTTTCAGAGTGTTTTGATAATTAGTAATTGCTTCGTCGTACTTGTTTTGCTGTAAAAAAGAATTGGCTATATTGAAGTGCAAAACTTCTAAATGCGGCTTTAAAGCTACAGCTTTCTGATAGTAAGCGATGGCAGCATCGAGATTGCCTTGTTGGGATCGCGCGCTGCCGATGTTACCGTAAGCTTCGGCCCAATCCGGTTTAATGGCGATCGCATTTTCGTAGCTTTCGATGGCTTCCTCGCGCTTTCCTTGGCTGAAAAGCCGATTACCTAAGTTAAAGTGGAAGTCTGCACCGACTAGCTGCGGGTTGAGTTCGGATGTTCTTTTAAAACAGGCGATCGCAGCTTCGATGTTGCCGTGTTGGTGATATACTTTCCCTAAATTCCAGTGAGCTCCCGCTAAATCAGGACTCAGGGCAATGGCTTGCTGGTAATGGGCGATCGCTTCTTCCAAACGCCCCATTTTGAAATACATACTGCCGATATTGGCGCGCACTTCCGCAAAATTTGGCTGCAATTCTAGGGCTTGAGAATACGATCGAATTGCAGCTTCAGTTTTGCCTCCTGCTTGCAAGGCATTGCCTAAAGTGACGTAAGCGTAGATGAAATCCGGTCGAATTTTTAGCGCTTGCTGACAAGCTGCGATCGCCTCTTTAATTTTACCTTGAAGTAAAAAGTTTTCGGCGAGTTTATTGTACGGTTCTACTTCTTCAAAATTGGCAACTTGTCCGCTATCTGGAACGTTGAGCGAGGTAACTTGTTCGGAAAGTTCGGCGGGGTTTGTAAAGGGAGTATTTAAAGTCTCAGTGGTGGGGGCTGGCGACAAATTGATGCTCGAAGGCTGCAAGCCGTAGCCTTCATCTTTGTTGACAGATACTGGTTGCGTTTCCCCTGATTCTGTTTCTAATTCAATAAAGTTGCTGTCAGTATTTTCCCGCTCTTTTTGTGCGATCAAACTCGATAGTTTCTCAGCAGCGCTGGCATCTTCCGGTTGCTGTTGCAGCACTTTTTGATAGCAAGCAATGGCTGCATCTAACTTTCCTTGCTGCTGCAAAACGCTGCCCAGCATCATATTGACCGAACACAATTGAGGATTAATCGCCAGAGCTTTCTGGTAATAATTTGCCGCCTGTTCCAATTGCCCTAACTTGTAATACATACTGCCGAGATTCGCGCTGGCTTCAGCAAATTCCGGCTGAATTTCTAAAGCTTGCAAGTAAGCTTCAATTGCCCTTTCCAGCTTTTCTTGACTGTGCAGGGCATTGCCCATTGTCAAGTAAGCGGCAGCAAAATTAGGTTTGAATTTAAGAGCAAGATTGCAAGAGGCGATCGCATTTTCAAATTCTCCTTGCAAAACATAAACTTCCGCCAACTTTTTATGAACTTCTGCATCTCCTGGATTGAAATCTAAAGCTTTCTGATAATTCTCGATTGCGCCACCGAGATCACCTCGCTCTTTCAGCCAATTTCCCTTTTGAAAATAATCTCTCACTGCCTCTAAACCTACTAAAGAATTCCCGATCATTTGCTCTGCCACTCTTACAGGTTTTACACTAATACTATTCAGCCATTCTACCCACTATCGGGATCGCACAGACCAAGTACACCCTCGATTTATATATTCTACCTGCTGTCTCCGATGATTTTCAGCAGTGGCGCCGCCCGCACCCCTGGCCTCATTTAAAACTCGGACTACGGCCTCTGAAAACCGCCTTGTATATCCCTCCCAATCTGCTTTGCCCGCCCGCTTCTAATTAGTGATCAATGCAAAATTTTCCACCCCTGACATTGAAACTAGACGGGCAAATCCAGCAGTTGTTTCCGGCAAAGCTGCCAATTCACTCGTCACAATCCGGCAACCACTGGCCATCGCCTCCATCACCGCAATAGATGAGGTTTCCAAATAGGTATTCGGGTAAGCTAAAACCGCAACTGAACGCAGTTGCCGGAGGAGTTCGGGTTGGGGTATGGAACCGACGTACTCGACGCCTTCTGTTCCCTGACACTGGCGGTAAAGTTGACCGCAAAAAAGCTGGTTATCATTGTCGTCTATTTGGTGTACTTTCATGCTCGAAAATACTTTTAATGTGGTTCCGGGGAAAGCTTGACGAATTGCGGGAAAGACTTTTAACAAAATATCGAGTCCGCGAAATGGAGTGCTGGTGTAAGCTAGAATGGGCGGCAGAGATTTTTGAGAGAAAATAGAAATATTATCGGGGAAAATGTTAGCAAAACAAGGTGTAATCGCATTTGTTAAAACACAACTGCGATGGAATTAACTCCCAAAGCGCTGGCAAAATTGCTCGAGCTGCCAGTCGCTGACAAATACAAAGGCATCGCAAGCATTGATTTCTCGCTCATTCTTAAAATTTTCGAGGAATACAAAGCCGGGTTCGTTATTAATCCACAAAATTAATTTAGTTTGTTCCCCCAAAAGCCGCTTAACTTCCAGCGCTTTGCCGGCTATATTAACTATAACTAAAAAATCGAGCGATCGCAGCAATTATAAATTAGATTTGTCCCCCACCCTGCGCCTGCAATCAACACCGTGCGACATCCCCGACTCGGAAGTATTGTTGAGCAAAAATACCTCGTTTCCCTGTGCAGCCAACGCCTCAGCTAAGTAACAAATAGCAGACTGAGTGCCTCCCAAAGGTTCGCGGTAAGGAGTTGCAATATTGTAATCCCAGGTGTAGGTATCGAGAAAGCCGATTTTCATTCAATGGTATAATCTTAAAACTATTAAGGAGTACCGAACATGACCACAGAACAAGATCCCGTAAAATTGATGAAACAGCAAGTCGGCTTTGCTGCTGCCGATCGCGTAAAATCTGGTATGATTGTCGGACTAGGCACCGGGTCAACTACAGCTTATACTATTCAAGCATTGGGCGACCGCATAAAATCAGGTGAACTCAAAGATATCAAGGGAGTGCCGACATCTTTTCAATCAGAAGTGTTAGCCAAACAGTACGGAGTACCGCTGACAACACTAGATGAAATTGACAGAATTGATGTGGCTATTGACGGCGCTGATGAAGTCGATCCCCACCTCAACTTAATTAAAGGTGGCGGCGCCGCCCACACCCGCGAAAAAGTAGTCGATTACCTCGCCACTCAATTTATTGTAGTAGTTGACAGTTCTAAAATCGTAGATAAATTGGGTTCGACTTTTCGCGTCCCCATCGAAGTTATACCGATGGCATTAACACCCGTGATGCGCGCCATTGAAAAATTGGGTGGCAAACCCGAACTCCGCATGGGCGTGAAAAAAGCAGGCCCCGTAATTACCGATCAAGGTAATATGGTAATTGATGTCAAATTTGATGACATTGCCAACCCCGGAGAAATGGAAAAAAGCTTGAATAACATTCCCGGTGTGTTAGAAAATGGTTTGTTTGTAGACTGTACAGATTTGGTTTTAGTCGGCGAAATCCAAGACGGAAAACCCGTAGTCCGGGAGATTTCTCAATAGTCAAAACTGCCCCACTGGCGGTCAAAAACTCTTGGTGGAACAGGCATTTTGCCTGTTCAGGAGAATGCTGCAATATGCGAGTTAAGCTGTTGGGCATCTAAATTGTATTTTTAGGGCGGGCTTTCGGGCCCAACCCCTACTCCCCACAAGACTTTTCTTAAATTTGACTATACAATTTAAATGCACTTGGGCTTACCTTGACTTTGATTGTCAAAATTCAGGGGTTTAAACTCCTGTATGGCGGAGGAATATTTTTAGGGTGGTTTATAAATCTCCATCCTAAAAACCAGGCGATTCATCTGTCAACTGTCAACTGTCAACTGTCAACTGTCAACTGTCAACTGTCAACTGTCAACTGTCAACTGTCAACTGTCAACTGTTTATGATGCAATATCGCAGATTCGGTCGCACAGAATTATCCATGCCCGTCTTTTCCTGCGGTGGCATGAGATATCAGTACAAATGGCAAGACGTGCCAGCCAATGAAGTCCCCCCAGACAATCAACAAAATCTAGAAGCGACGATTAGCTACTCAGTTGAATGCGGAATCAATCACATAGAAACTGCTCGCGGTTACGGCACTTCCGAGATGCAATTGGGGCGAATTTTGCCGAACTTTCCCCGCGAAAACTTGATCGTGCAAACGAAAGTTAGCCCCAAACAGAACTCCCAAGAGTTTCGCGAAGAATTTGATAAATCCTTAGCTTATTTGCAACTGGAATACGTCGATTTACTGTCGCTACACGGTATTAATACGTGGGAATTGTTAGAGGAGTCTATCCGTCCGGGCGGCTGCATGGATGTGGCGAGAAAGTTGCAAGCAGAAGGGAAAGTTAAGTTTATTGGTTTTTCAACTCACGGCCCGACGGACGTGATTGTCAAAACAATTGAAACCAATCAATTTGATTATCTTAACTTGCACTGGTACTACATCAATCAAAGTAATTGGCCTGCTATTGAAGCTGCTAAACGTCACGATATGGGCGTTTTTATTATCAGTCCTTCCGACAAAGGCGGTCAACTTTACAACCCGCCACAAAAATTAATCGACTTGTGCTATCCGCTGAGCCCGATGGTGTTTAATGATTTGTTTTGTTTGTCGCATCCGCAAGTACACACTTTGAGTTTGGGTGCAGCGAAACCTGAAAATTTTAACGAACATCTCAAAGTTTTAGAATTGTTAGATAGATCAGATGAAATTTTGCCTCCGATATTAGAAAAGTTAGAAAAAGCAGCAATTGATAAATTAGGAGAAGATTGGTTTAAAACTTGGCACGTCGGTTTACCAACTATAGAAAATACTCCCGGAGGTATTAATATTTATGTGATTTTGTGGCTGTGGAATTTGGCGCAGGCTTACGATACGATCGACTATTGCAAGATGCGCTACAACCTTTTAGGTAATGGGGGCCACTGGTTCCCCGGCCAAAAAGCCGTGAACCGTAGCTATCCCGTAGGGAATCGCCTCGATGAATTAGACTTGCGCCGCTGTCTAGCGCACAGTCCCCACGCTGCTAAAATTCCCGGTATTCTTCAAGCAGCCGATCGGCTTTTTGGGGGCGAAGCCATCCAGCGCTTGTCCCAAGAATAATCAAAAAAAACCCGGTTTCGAGACAGAAACCGGATTAGTGAACCGGAGCACGTGAGTTAGTTACGCGCACACAATTAGCCTATACTTGAGAAACTCTCAGAACCATCGCCCATCCGTCTCATCCATTCGGGCGATACCACTTTTTTTCTCAACTCACTCCCATTTTGCTTTAATCTGAGATAAAACAGTTAATAATTCACTTAGGTACTTTTTATGACTCTCAAACGCCGAGATTTCTTGTATTTAGTGACAGCCACCGTCGGAGCTATTACCGCAGGTGCTTGCCAAGCGTCAGGAAATAATGTATCGCAAGCAAGTCCAATTGCAGAAAGTCCAAAAATAGCCCAAACTCCGGGGCCTTTTACACTGCCACCTCTGCCCTACGAATACAATGCTTTAGAACCGCACATCGATGCGCGGACAATGCAATTTCACCACGACAAACACCACGCCGCTTACGTTAAAAACCTCAACGATGCTGTCAGTAAATACCCGCAACTCAAAAATATCTCTGCGGAAGATATGCTGCGAGATTTGAGCAAAGTGCCGGAAGATATTCGCACAACCGTGCGTAACAATGGTGGCGGACACCTAAATCACAGTATGTTTTGGGAAATCATGGGTCCCAACGGCGGCGGCGAACCCACAGGGGCACTTGCAACAGCAATTCAGCAAAATTTCGGCAGTGTTAACGATTTTAAAACAAAATTTAACGATGCCGGCGCCAAGCGTTTTGGCAGCGGTTGGGTGTGGCTAGTCCGCAATAAAGCTGGCAAACTTGAGATTACAACTACGGCAAATCAAGACACTCCTTTCATGGAGGGCAACTATCCAATTATGGGTAACGATGTTTGGGAACACGCTTATTATCTCAAATACCAAAACCTTCGCGCCGACTACTTAAAAGCTTGGTGGAATGTTGTTAATTGGGCGGCAATTAACAAGCGCTACGAAAAGGCTATCGGGTAGTTTTCAATTAGATGAAATACAGGACACGGCCGATGAAATACAGGACACGGCACTGCCGTGTCCCTACTAGCGGACGGGACGCTCGAACTGCTGTACAACTTTCCGCAAGTAAACGCAGTGCCGCGCCCCCTGACTCGTCGGCGTTGTGAATGCTTCGACTGACTCAACTGTGCCGCCCAAATGCTCGCTCGCCCTTTGCAACTCGGTTTCTTCCTCCACCGTCCAATTCCCTCGGTAAAGTACAGCTAAACCGCCATTTTTCAGCAGAGGCAGCGCGGATTTAGCGCAGAGAGGAGCGGCTCCCACTGCTCGGAGAACTGCTAAATCGTAAGCTTGTTTGTGCTGTGGCTGTCGGGCAATTTCATCGGCTCTGCCCAACAAAGTCGCCGCATTTTCTATCCCTAAAGACGGCACAACTGTTTCCAAAAAAGTAATTTTTTTGCGAGTAGAATCCAGCAAAGTAACTGATAAATGCGGCAGGGCGATCGCGATCGGCAACCCCGGAAAACCCCCACCAGTGCCAATATCAATAACTTTATGCACCGAATCTAGGGGCAATTCGCTATTTTTTCCTGCACTGTTATTAGCTGGCAGCAGTCTCGCAATTCCCCGCAGAGAATCCCACAAATGTTTTTCCCAAAACTCCATCGGCTCAGTAATTCGAGTTAAATTCAAGGAGCGATTTCCCTCGACAATTAACTCATAAAGCCGCTGAAATTTTTGTTGCTGCGACTCATCCGGCTGCCAATTCAGCGTTTTTTGCCACAACTCGTTCATCTGGGGCAACACAGGCATTTTAATCTCATTCATCAGATTCTATTTCCACTCTTTTCTTTGAGTCCGCACAGGCGGACTTTGTTTGTGTAGTCGCGAATTATATTCACCGAGAATTTCTTCAGTCCGCGCAGGCGGACTTTGTTTGTGTAGACGCGAATTATATTCGCTGCCAATTGATTTAGACGCGAATTCTATTCGCCGGGAAACCATTGGAAACGCCAGAAAAATCAAACGCAACTCGTTTCCTTAGCTTCTAATTTAGCCCGATCGACCTCCTGCAAATCCCCGTGATCTAAAGTCCAAAATCGGTCAGCAACGCTTAGCAAATCGCTAGCATCGTGAGTGACAATCAACAAAGTCCAGTGACTTTTCAACTTACTCAACAAGCTTACCAACTGCCGACGCATCGACCAATCCAAACCCGCCGTCGGTTCGTCCAAAAGTAGCAAATGCGGCTGCCGAATTAGCTGCACCGCCAGGGCTACCCTACGCTGTTGCCCGCCACTCAAAGCGTGGGGGGAAGCGCGCAGCGGCAAATGTCCGAGTCCCACTTCTGCCATTGCTTTGTTGATTTGTTCTTGTCCCAATTCAGGATGCCCCAGTCGCAATTCTTCTAAAATTGTGCCTCCGCAAAAATGCCTTTCTGGAAACTGAAATACTAACCCTCCTAATTGTTGCAAGTGTTCCGGTGTTAATTCTTGTTCCCGCCAACGGATGTCGCCGCTAGTTTTTTCCGCTAAACCTGCTAATATTTCTAATAGCGTACTTTTGCCTGAACCGCTGCGGCCCACAATCAGCCCCATTTGCTGCGAGGGAAGTTCTAAGTTAATATTTTTCAGAATAGGATTCGGACAGGCGGTAGGATGATATACTAAGTTTTTTAGATAAAGCATTAACGCAATTGGTAATTGGGGAGAAGGAAGGCACTACACGAATTTTGACACGGATACACGGATTAATTATCGAGCCTCAGCCATTTGTTTCTGGTTGTTGCCGATCGCACACAATTATTTTACATAAATCTTTACAAAAATTTCCTTTTTTTTCAGGATGGGCGTTTGATTTTTCGGTTTTTTCATGGTATATTTTAATAATGGAAATCTGTCCTTTAATATATTACAAGCCACACTTCCATTATTAAAATATACCTCAACAACCACAAAAAATCAAGCAAATTTCACTCTTTTTTTGGTCGCGGCCCGAAAGTCTGAAAATTTAACTCTCTTGTTTCTAGTTTACAGTATATTACATTGAGAGAATTGACGATGACGAAAACCCCTTTAGCATCGCTTGGCAAGCAAATGTTAAGTTCTAAACAGACAGTGCGGGCGATCGCCTGTGCAGGAGCGATCGCCCTCAGCATCTGCATTAACTCAGCAGTAGCGGGCGATCCCTTTCGCAGCAGCAACGCGCAGGCGATCGGGCCCAACACCGAAACTGCTTTCAAAACAATGTTTCAGCAAGGAAACTACAAACAAGCAAAAACTCAAATTCAACAAGCACTATCAACCGAACCAAACGAGCCGCTAGCCTATGCAATGGCAGCCTCCCTATCCTACATCGAGCAGGACTTAAACTCGATGAATTCCTACGCACAAAAAACCCGCGAAGTCGGCGAAAAATTGACTAAAACTAATCCATTGCGCGGCAATATTTACACAGCAGCAGGTCACTTTCTAGAAGGGGCGAACATTATAGCCAAAGAAGGAACAGCCAAAGGCGCACCCCAAGCTTTGAGTAAATTGCGAGTAGTGTTTCAATACCTAGATGCTGCCGACAAAATAGCGCCCAACGACCCAGAACTAAACCTAATAAAAGGCTACATGGACTTAATGCTAGCCACAAACCTGCCATTTTCCAACCCCAACGAAGCAATTCAAAGACTCGAACAAAAAGCCTCTCCCCGCTACTTAGCTTATCGCGGCATGGCAGTAGGCTATCGAGACTTGAAAAAGTACGATCGCGCTTTAGAGTTTGCCAACAAATCTCTAGCAGAAACGCCCAACAATCCCGAAGTTCTCTATCTAAAAGGACAAATCTTGTTTTCCCAATCCCAAGGGAAAGACAGCAACAAAACCTTACTTGAGGAAGCCCGAAAACACTTCGACGCAGCCTTAGCAAAACCCGACCAACTGCCACGCAGTTTAGTAGCAGAAATTTTCTTTCAGCAGTGCAGAACCCGTAACCGTCTCGACAGCCAATCTCGCGCCTGCGACCCGATGCGCGATAAAATTAGAGATGCAGATGGAGTCTGGGGGCCGGCGGCCTTACCACCACTATAAAAACACCAAAAAACTATGCAAGTAGAGTTTCGCGAGTTTAACCCCTTTGACCTCTGGATTTGGCTGAAGTTCAGCAACGTGCCTTCAAACGGTGAAAAACAGTATGTTGAAGAAGTGTTTGACTCTTGGTTTTTCTTGGGAAAACTGGGAGGATTTAATGCAGAAAATTTGCAAGTTCAAGATGAAGGCTTAGATATCAGTCAGATGAATTACGATGTTAATCTAGCCGACCAAAGCATGATGGCTTTGATGCACAATATGGGAGAAATGGAGTATCAAGGTTCTTGGGCTCGCTGCTGGTTTGATTTGGGTACTAGCGATGCAATTGGCCTCGATGTCTTGATTAATGTTTTCCAGCAACTCAGCAAAGAATTCGTAACCATTGAAAAACTCATTATTGGCGGGGAAAATAGAAACTGGCCCGTTGACACCAGTCGCCGTCGAGAGACTTTTGCCGCCGATAATTAGTGATTAGTGATTACTCATTAGGGGCGGATTCTACTCGTTACTACGCTCTGCCTGGTAACACATATCCGGAGGCTCTGCCTCCTATTTTGCTGCTCCGAAAGCGAGGCAGAGCCTCTGGACATTGATTCCTAGACATAGCCTAGGAACCAGTTAAGGATTGATCACTAATGACTGATGACTAATTATGCAAAAAGGTAAAGTTCGCGTAATTGTTTTAGGATTAATTCAATCGGGCGATCGCATTTTCGTGTCAGAATGCGAAGATCCGGTCAAAAAAGACACATTTTACCGCGCTTTGGGCGGCGGCGTAGAATTCGGAGAACACAGCATCGACGCTTTGCAAAGAGAGTTTCAAGAAGAAATTCAAGCCGAGTTGACAAACATCAAATATTTGACTTGTTTGGAAAACTTCTTTATTTATAATGACCAAGCCGGACATGAATTAATACAACTATACCAGTGCGATTTTGTCGATTCCAAATTTTATGAATTGGATAGTCTGGATTTTGCAGACGGAGATGGGGAGCATACTGCATTTTGGATGCCGATCGAGCGCTTTCGATCGGGCGAATTGCGCCTAGTTCCAGAGCAATTTATCGACTACTGCGAAGGCAAATAACTCAACCAATACCAAAAAACAAATACCTGATATGGGGGAATTCAACCTAAAATATTTGCCGAAGAGGCGAGTTTCACCTGAAATATTTGCGATAACTAACAGGATGAATAAACCCGCCCCTTCCTTCCGCCCCCCGCATTACCCGGATCTACCTTACACTAGGCAGAGTCCGCAACAGCTCATAGAGCAAAGAGTTGATAAAACCGAGGGCGATAGCCCCCAGCAAAGCACTCCAAATTCCCCAGCGCAAGCGAAATCCATCCACTAGCCAAGCCGCCAATCCAAAGATAATCGCGTTGATAACAATTATCCACAAACCAAAAGTTACCAACACCAAAGGAAAACCCAAAACCACAAAAAGCGGCCGCACCAAAGCATTCAGCAATCCAAAAACCGCAGCCGAAATCATCGCTTTTCCAAAAGTGTCAATGTCCACCCCGATGGGCAACTTGGAAATGATAAAAAAGCTCACAGAAGTAACTAGCCAAGCAATTACCAACGAAATGATATCCATGTGCCAATCTCCTTACAAAAGCTAAACATTAAATCGGAACAACAGCACATCCCCCTCTTGTACAACATACTCTTTTCCTTCACTGCGAACTAAGCCTTTTTCCTTAGCCGCATTCATCGCGCCCGTAGCAACCAAATCTTCATAACTCACAGTTTCGGCCCGGATGAAACCCCGTTCAAAGTCCGAGTGAATAACCCCTGCAGCTTGCGGTGCTAACATTCCCGCGATAATCGTCCAAGCGCGAGTTTCTTTCGGCCCGCTAGTAAAATAAGTCCGCAAACCCAATAATTCGTAAGTAGCTCGAATCAGAGATTTCAAGCCCCCTTCTTTTACCCCCAGAGATTCTAGGAAATCCGTTCGTTCTTCCTCTGACAACTCCACCAATTCTGACTCAACTTGCGCCGAAACTATGACAACCTTAGCATTTTCTTTAGCTGCTACTTCCCGCACTTGTTCGACATAGCTATTTCCCGTTGCTAAATCGTCATCAGACACGTTAGCAGCATAGATAATTGGTTTGTTGGTCAGTAATTCCAAACCTTTAACTAATTCAGCTTCTTCATCTGTGAAACTGTACTGCCGCGCTGGTTTCCCCGCATTCAAAACCACGACTAATTTTTCGAGCACATCAACTTCGGCCTGAGCTTCCTTGTTGTTGCGGGCTAGCTTGCGAGTGCGATCGAGCCTACGTTCAATTTGAGCTAAATCTGCTAGAATTAATTCGAGATTGATAATGTCAATATCTCGGATCGGATCGACAGAACCCGCAACGTGAATAATATCGTCATTCTCAAAACAGCGGACCACGTGGACGATCGCATCTACGGCCCGAATGTGAGACAAAAACTGATTTCCCAGTCCTTCCCCCTGACTCGCCCCCTTCACCAAACCCGCAATATCCACAAACTCCATCCGCGTCGGGACAGTTTGCACGGAATTGGAAATATTGCTCAGCACCTTCAACCGTTCGTCTGGCACTGCCACGATACCCGTATTTGGCTCGATCGTACAGAAAGGAAAATTAGCAGCAGTCGCCTTGGCATTAGCAACCAGAGCATTAAACAAAGTAGATTTGCCAACATTAGGCAGTCCGACAATTCCGGCAGTAAGCATAGCTATTTAGAAACATATCACTGTTTCAAAATATCATAAGCAATAGCAATATATCTGACTTGTCCCTTCTAACTTCTACAGCTAAGCTTGAATAAATATCTAACTTGAGGTAGATGGCTCAATGGTTAACAAGTAGTTAAGCAAAGTAACGATCGCTGCGGGGCTGTCGCTGCCCATGTTAGGGCTGACAGCAGCTAGCGTTTTCGCTCAGATGGTCAAAATTTCGGTGGTTAACAACAGCGGCCAGACGATGACAGCAGTCTATATGTCTCCTCCCGATAAGGATACTTGGGGAGAAAACGAGCTAGAGGCCCCCATTGCCGATCGGGAAAAGGCAGATTTTGAGTGGAATCGAGCTGACTACGGTGGGTCGGAGGCGGGCTGTGTTTTCGATGTCAGGGCCGAATACTCTGATGGCAAATCCACTGATTTGGAGGCTGTTGACCTTTGTAAAGAGACTGCGCTCAACTTCAATTAATCGATAATTTAGGCAAAAACCGAGTTTTTTCAAGTCTGATATTCAACAAAATGATTGGGGACTTGGGAGAAAGCCGGTTTTTGTGATCGGTCTGACAAACAATCTTAAATTGTGCGATCGACTAAAACATAATTTAAACAGGTTCCGGGATTGTCTGAGGAATAGGCTCCGGCACTGTCTGAGGAATTGGAGAGGGTACAGTTTCCGGCACCGGTTCGGGAATTGGCTGGGGAATTGGCGCAGGTACCGGCTCCGGTACTATCCCGGGAATCGGTTCGGGAACGGGGCCCGGCACTGGTGGCGATGCGGGTATAGTCGGCAGCCCCGGTTCGGTACTGGGAATCTGCGGGCCGGGAAATGGAGTAGGGTTGGGAAAAATCACGGCAATTCTATTAATAACTCAATACAATCATCGTAGATAAAAAACTCAACTTACGACATCTATCTAAATAGTTAAAGTTTATTAAATTTGACATTTTGCATTATTTTAAATCAGCTTTTTGGAGTAGAGGAAAGCAACCGGGTTTATCTGTATTTGATTTTTTATGCTGACCGGAAGCAATTTGGTCATAGCCCCTCGGTACAGGCAGTGAACCCTTGAAAAAAGCGTAGCGTACTCATCACCTGCGATCGCTACAGCCCGTGGGAGCAATTTTTTAATCTAAAATCGCGCAATCGATCGCCGTCTGAAAAGCCTTGCCAGCCTGTAGTTTGGCACGACACCTAGCCAAAAGTACAGGTTCTGTCCTGTACTTACGGCCAGTTGCGAGCTGGCCTTTTGGCTAATTTAAGACTCAACTAAAAGCTAGGAACTTTTTGGGGATTATTCTCTTACGATTGAACCTAGCATCTTACCAGTCCACGAGGTAAAGAATGAACACCCTAGAATATACATTGCGTTTTAAAGACAATTCGGTGCTGAAAGCTCGCCCACTCGACACATCACTATTATCTCCAGATCAAATGCTCAAGTACAAAGCCGGAGAGGAAATTTTTATCAGTGCGTACACCCCTAATTTGCAAGGTAAGTATATTCGGGTTTATCTCGATGAATTTGATATTCGTTCACCAGAAACAGCCCCAAAACAATATTACTGTTTTGGCGATGATGTTGAAATCTCCTTAACGGCTGTTCCGCGAGGTGAGTCAGTTGCTCAACAGTACCCGCCGGTACTGCCGCCGAAAGTTGATTTAAAAGTTCCTTACCACTCTCAGCTCAATAATTTAAAACGTCCTTCAGGGGCGTGTAATGTCACTTGCATAGCAATGGTTCTCAAGTATTATGAGGTGGATTCTCGAACGCAAGAAGATATTAAAAACGATGTACAGCTTGAAGATGTGCTGTTCCGAAAAACAGAAGAGTGGGATGAAAAGGAGGGTTATCCTCTCGCAGACGGCACTTGTACGCGACACATCCCCATTTATCTTCAGCGGCTTCTCCGGGAGTGGGGTCAAAAATATGGCAATGGAAAACTTCAGAATACTTACTTCAAAAATGTTACCTCTGAACAGGAAATAAAACAGCATTTAGCTAAAGGTAATCCTGTTGTCATTCACGGTTATTTTACAAATGGTCATATCATTGTCATCAAAGGTTATGACGATGCAGAGGGAGTTTGGATCTGCAACGATCCCTATGGCAAATGGCTAGGTTATCAGGGTGGATATGACAATAACGCTAGCGGTGGAGATGTTCGCTACACTTATTCCGACCTTCGAGCTGTTTGGGATGTGGGTGGCGAGAGTTGGTGTCATTTTCCCGTTCCCTAAGTAAGCCTTGATATTTGTAGTGTCGGGTCTCCTAGATTGATAGTATCAAAACAATCGCTCTTCTCAACCCGCCCTTTCTTTCACCTTGTAGTCGGTCACAACAACTTCCCTAAAGTTATGACGCAAATTGATGAAGTAGCGCAAAAATTGCTAGACCTTGATGAAGATACTCTCAAGGCACAGCTTGGGATTCGGCTTCAAGAAATAGGGCAAGATACAACCGCACGTTCTGCTTCTATTGAGAGTCTGGAAGAGGAGCTAAACGCAACTCCCAGAGGTTTTAGTTCAGATAGTCTTGCTTTGAAATTTGGCGACCAATTCTTCAAGAAATTCAATATCAAATCCTATGAGTTGATGTGCGGCGAACTGTTAGACCCAGAACTGATAGCCAAAATTCAGGCAAGCTACAAAGAAAACTCTGAGAAAGCAGCGACATTTTTAGCCCCAGCTTTAGCAAGTCAACTCAATTTACCTTTTTCGATCGCCATGATTGTTGCGGTATTGATTATCAAAACCCTGGTTTCGGCAACTTCTACAGTTGCCGAAACCACATCGGAAACGGTCTGCGAAATTTGGGAAAAAAATCTGCCTGAAGAGACAGATACATTTAACGGCAAAGAATCGCCAACAGCAAACAGTGTTGCACAACAGCCAGTGAATTAATTATAGAGCTTATGCTTCACGGTTGAATTGAAACATAAAATCCAAAAAGTAAGGATAAATCACGATGGAACGGGTGCTGGAAATCTTCCCTGATGGAAGTCTTTATGAAATGGAAGGCGAGGTGGCGGTAAAGGCGATCGCCACCGAAGGACAAGTTAAATTGCTTTCAAAAGCTTTGCGATTCACATTAGCTAAAACCTTTGGGAGCGCTCCTCCCGATAAAGTTCCTCCTCAAGTTATGGAAATAGCCGCTCGCGGAGGGATGACAATCAATCAAGACGGGGTGAATTTGATTAAATCCTTTGAGGGAATGGAGGTAGAAGCCTATCTTGATGCTGTTGGCGTTTGGACAATTGGATACGGACATACCCAAGGCGTATATGAGGGAATGACTATTACGGAAGCACAGGCGGAAGAATTGCTGAGAAAAGATTTAGCAGAATTTGAAGGGTATGTGTCTGAGGCTGTGCAACTTTCTATCAATGAAAATCAATTTTCGGCGTTAGTGTCTTTTACTTTTAATCTGGGGCCTGAAAATCTTTTTGATTCAACTCTTTTAAAGCTTTTAAACCAAGGAGACTTTCAGGGAGCGGGCGATCAATTCCCGCGATGGAATAAAGCAGGCAGTCAAGAATTAGAAGGATTGACACGGAGGCGGAAGGCTGAAAGAGCTTTGTTTTTAGGGGAAGATTGGACAGTTTTTTAGGTTTTAAACTGTTGTTTAAGCCTCCTCAATAAACTAGAGAACTTTAAAAACCATAAAAACTGAAGAAAAATATGGCTAACGCAACCGATTCGACTCGCTCTAATTTCCACGCATTACTTATAGGAATTGATTGTTACCTACCCAATAAATTATCTGACGGTAGTTACTACAAAAGCTTGAAGGGATGTGTACGGGATATTAACCACGTAGAAGCTTTTCTGAAAAATAGGCTCCAAGTACCCGAAACCCAGATTGTGAAGCTAACAGCTTCTAATAATGCTGACGCTTCAATTGAGCCACCGGAACCAAAAGAACTGTGGCCAACCTACGAAAATATGATAGCCAAATTTAAGGAAATTACCGAGAAGGCTCAAGCTGAAGACCAGGTGTACATTCACTACTCTGGTCACGGGGGACGTGCGGCGACGATTTACCCCAACCTGAAAGGAGAGGATGGAATTGATGAGTCGCTAGTTCCCACAGATATCGGCGATTCAAACGCTCGCTATCTCCGCGACATGGAGTTAGCAAAACTTCTACAAAATATGGTGGATAAGGGGTTAGTCGTTACAGTCGCTCTGGATAGTTGTCATTCTGGAGGGGCTGCGCGAAAGATTGGAGATGACTGTGATATTCGTCGTTCAGAAGGGGGCGCTGTTGACACAACGCCGCGACCCATAGAGAGTTTAGTGGGATCTGCGGATGAATTGGCTCAAACGTGGAAAAGCTTGGCACAAAACAACCACAATACTCGCAACGTTACAAGTAGTGGTTGGCTACCTGAACCCAAAGGCTACACTTTATTAGCTGCTTGTCGAGACAATGAGTATGCTTACGAGACAGATTTTGATGGCGAGCGTAATGGAGCGCTGACTTACTGGCTCTTGAGGTCTTTAGAGAAATTTGGAACAGGAGTTACTTCCAAAACACTTCACGATCGCATTTTCGCTAAAGTCCACAGTCAGTTTGAAAAACAAACACCGATGTTGCAGGGAAAAAGCGATGGCACTTTCTTTGGAAATAACTTGGTATCTACCCAGTTAACTGTACCAGTAATACAAGTAAATTTAGAAGAGAATCGGGTTCAGTTGAATGCTGGTCAAGCTCATGGTTTGCGTCAAGGTGCAGAGTTTGTCATCTATCCATCTCAAACCGCAGATTTCACACAAACCAATCAGCGATTAGCTTTGGTTCAAATTACACGACTCGGTGCGGTGAATTCTTGGGCTACTATTACCCAAATGCTAGGAGAAAGCAAGATAGAGGATATTGAAGATGGCGCTCCCGCTTTATTGCTGTATCCTCATGTCCAACTTGTCAGTAAAGTACATTTGGTATTGCCAGAAGAAAAAGACCAACCTTTAGGAATAGATGCAAAAGTTGCACTGCAAGCCGTTGAGTCTGCAATGCCAGAAGGCAAAGGTTGGGTGGAGTTAGTATCTGGAGATGAAGCTGCTGATTACCAAGTTTCTATCAACTCAGCAGGTGACTATGAAATTTTGGATCGCACTGGAATACCAATTTCTAATTTGCGACCTACTCTGAAAGTAGACAATCCTAATGCCGCAGTTAGTGTATTAAAACGTTTGGTGCATTTGTCTAAATATCACGCCACTATAGATTTGGATAACCACGATCCGGAGTCTCCTCTTAAAGGAAAGATCGAGGTAGAGTTATTTGCCTTACCAGATGACTACGTACCTGGAGATAAGGAAGAATTAAAACCATTTAACAATCCTGGCAACGTACCAACCCTTGATGTGGATCGATACAGTTATTTGATTATTCGCAACAAATCTTCCCTATTTCTCAACATTACGGTGCTGGCAATTCAGCCGGATTGGAGTATCATAAAAGGCTACCCAACTGGCGCACCCTTTCAAACTGTAGATCCTGGCAAGGAAGTCAAGTGGCGGATTAATACAAGCCTTCCCAACGGTTCCCAAGAAGGTACGGATATTCTGAAAGTTTTTGCCACAATTGATGGGACTAGCTTTGATTGGCTGGAACTACCCGCATTAGATAAACCCATTGAGAGTAGAAATCCAGATAGAGCGACTACTCCATTAGCTAAATTTTTGGCTGCTTTCTTTGCTAGCGAAGATGCTCCTCCCACAAAAAATGTCAATTCTGCGGCTTATGCCAGTGAAGAATGGACAACAGACCAGGTAACGCTTGTTGTAAAAAGAGGTGTAAGCAGCCAAAGATAATTTTCAAAGCTTAGACGTAAAACTGTTTTTTAAGTGCATCTAAATTGTAAATTATTTAATCAATTATAAGATGCACCTTCGCTTTTTTTTAAATAAAGGTGAGGTAAGGCAATGAGTTGGAGCCCAGATAAAACAAATTTCGATCGCAACATAGCAGTCGTTATAGGCATCGACAATTATCAAAATGGAATTCACCCACTGAAAACAGCCGTCAATGATGTTAGAGCGATCGCAGATATTTTAGAACAAGAATATGAGTATCAAGAAGTAATCAGACTATTTTCCGAGCATGGCGAAGCTACATTGGCAGAAATCAATCAACTATTGTTTGAAACACTGCCCAATGAAGTTAAATTGACGGAAGGCGATCGCTTACTATTCTACTTCGCTGGACATGGCATTGCACGTAATAGTGAAGATGGGCCAGCAGGAGCTTTAATTCCTCAAGATGCCAAGTTAGGAAAGTGGGAGACTTATCTACCCATGCGGAAGTTGAATGAAGCACTTTCTAAACTCGATTGTCATCATTTATTAGTGATTTTAGATTGTTGCTTTGCTGGGAATTTTCGCTGGTCGAGTAGTAGAAATGTTATTTCCGCTTTAGAAACTATTCACAGAGAGCATTACGATCGTTTTATTCGGTATCCAGCTTGGCAAGCCATCACCTCTGCTGCTCATAATCAAGAAGCCCTAGACTATACTGATGAGCGAGGAATAGATAAAGATTCTCTGCATTCGCCTTTTGCTAAAGCCCTAATTAATGGGTTGAAAGATATGAAGGCAGATTTAACTGGGGATAAGGTGATTACAGCCCCAGAACTTTATCTGTATCTGCGCGATAGTTTGATCGGTAAAGATGGCTATAGCGAATTACAAACTGCTGGACTTTGGCCTTTACAAAAGCATGACAGAGGGGAGTTTATTTTTACTTTACCAGGTTTTGTGCGAGAAAAATTAAAGCCTGCTCCCCCACTGGATGAAAATAACAATCCCTACCGAGGTTTGCAATCCTTTGACGAGCAACACGCACGTTTCTTTTTTGGCAGACAACAGCTAGTTAACCAATTATCGGTTCGAGTGTCTCGACCAGTATCTCAACCAGAACAACAACTGACAGTTGTTTTAGGAATATCGGGTTCCGGTAAATCGAGCTTAGTAAAAGCTGGGTTGATTTCTGATTTACGAAAAGCTACCAACTCATTCGATATTACTCTCATTTATGCTTGCATAATTACTTTGGCAATTTTGGAAGTTAATCCTGATATTTCTCTCAAATTTCTGCCTATAAGCTACGCACATCAATGGGAGATTTTAGAACCAATGCGTCCGGGTGAATCCCCCTTTGATGCCTTAGCAAAAGCAATTCTTCCGCTCGTGGAAACTCAAGATAAGTTAGCTGATAACTTAAAAGAAAATCCTGAACATCTTAGCTTGTTTTTATCTACTTGGAGCCAAACCAATCCAAATCGCAAACTCTTACTGGCAATTGACCAATTTGAAGAGTTAATCACAATGAGTCGCCAGGTAAATCCTGCTAACAACCAATCTGAAGAAAAAGAGGATATTCAGAAGCAGTTTTTAGCCTTGCTTGTCAACGCTCTAAAGAAGTGTCCGCAACTTCATATTGTGTTAACTTTGCGTTCTGACTTTGAGCCTCGGTTTATTCAATCTGCGCTTAAAGAATATTGGACAGAAGCGCGTTTCCCAGTGCGAGCTATGAATTTGGATGAGTTACGGCAGGCAATTGAGCAGCCAGCAGCTGAAATGGCATTATATTTCGAGCCAGCTAACTTAGTGAATCAGCTGATTGATGAAGTGAGTCAAATGCCGGGAGCTTTACCGTTGTTATCATTTACCCTCAGCGAACTTTATATTAAGCTGCATCAAGCATGGGTAAAAGATGGTAAGCAAGAACGTGCCTTAACTGTAGATGAAGAATTTTACAAACAGGGTGGTATTGCGGGTTCTTTGAGTCGCAGAGGCAATGAAATCTATAATAGTTTACCGGATAATGCTCACAGAGATACGATGCGTCGAGTAATGCTGCGGATGGTGGCGATCGAAGGTGGGGAACCAGTACGGCGACGGGTGCCATTATCAGAATTGAATTACGCCAACAAGCAAGAGCCAACCCAACTAGATGAGAAAGAAAATCAGCGAGTCAAAGTAGTCCTAGAATCTCTTGATAAAGCTCGCCTTGTTGTTAGTGGACAGGAAACGGGAGAACCTTATGTAGAGCCTGCCCATGATTTCTTAGTTAAAGGGTGGGATAAATTACAGAAATGGCAAGAGGAGGAGCAGGAAAATTTGCTTTTGCAACGGCGACTGACACCTGCTGCTTTGGATTGGAAAGAGAAGGAACAGCCCCCAAGTTTGTTAGCAAAAACTGAACCTTTTTTAACGAGTTTAGACAAGAAGATCGATCTTACGCAAGACTGGTTAAAACAAATCCAAGAGAAAGATATCCAACAACTGCTGCAAGAGGCAAGAGTGCGGTTACAAAGCACTACCTTGGAATACAAAAGCCAGGAACAACCATCAACTTTTTTAAATAAGACTAAACCTTTTTTAAATTTGTTAGACCAAACATTCGGCTTTGCTGAAGACTGGTTGAGCAAAGTCAGACAGAAAAATACTCAAGAAAATCCGCGTGAAAAGAAGGCACAGTTTCTTTGGAATGGGAATCCTTATCTTGATGTCTTAAGAAAGACTCTTAAATCTCGCGACTACTGGTTTAACCAAGTGGAAGCTGAGTTTGTGCAGCAAAGTATTTGGCAGAGGCGCAGAAATGTTAATTTGCGTTGGGGAATTGCAACTGGAGTAATTCTGGGATTGAGCTGGTTAACTGTTTGGGCTTTGAGAGAGCAAAGAATAGGTGTAATTGGTCAAATAAACACTGCTAGGCAATCCTCAGAAACTGGCTTACGCTCAAATTATCTAACCCTAGACACTTTGATTCAGAGTTTACAGGCTGGCCAATCCAGTAAACACTGGCTGTTGCGAGTAGCGCCACCTGACTCACAGCTACAAAGTCAAATCGTTGCTACCTTACGTAGGGCTGTTTATCTCAACAAAGAGCAAGAACGTTGGCAACTCCCTCCCGATGAAGTGGTACAGGATACCCTTGTCAGCCGGAATCGCAAGCTATTGTGGGCTACTACAAAAAACAAAGATACTATCTGTGTCGGAGACATAAACAATAGGCAATGCAACAAAATACCAACAACTCTTGGCTCAGTGATTGATGCCAAGTTTAGCCCTGATGGTACAAAACTAGCGTTAACCAGTGAGAGTTTTCGAGGAATCTATCTATGGGACTGGGAAAACGGACATTTTTATCAATCATCAAGGCTTCCTGGTGCTGTAACAAGCATCAGTTTCAGTCCAGGTAGCAAAACACTGGCTTTCATTAGTAATTATGTCGTGTACTTGTGGACTTGGAACAATCCACAACCATATCAACTATATCCATTAACAGACTCACAAGTAAAGGCTCAAGGGATTACTTTTAAAAAGGATGGCAATTTACTGGTAGCTACCAGGGATACCAATGGGACGGATCTCTTTTTATGGAACTGGAACTATCGATACAATAAATTCACAGGCCCAAGTAAGTTCACAGGTGAGTTTTCTCAGTTTCCAGTTGATGATGTCATCATTAATCCCAATGGTGAGAACTTGGTAATTACCTTTGGGTCGGAACGAACAGTAGGACAAATTAGTCAGTTTTGGAATGTAGGAAAACGCACTCCCAAAGAAGAATTAGGTCAGGTTTTTAGAGTGAGTTATAGCCTCAATGGCGAACAATTAGCTATCACAGATTATGACGGCACTGTTCGCTTGTTAGATGGGTTTGGCAACCGAGTAACTGAATTAAAAGGTCATCAAGGCTTAGTCTCTAGTTTCAGTTTTAGCCCTGATGGTAAGCAATTCCTCACGGCTGGAAATGACAATACTATCCGTCTATGGAACCTAGAGAGTGAATCATTGAGCCAACCACAAGAAATGCAAAACTTAGTTCAGGCAATAAGTTTTAGCCCTGATGGTAAGAGATTAGCAACTTTAGAAGAGGGGAAAATTCACCTACGAGATTTATCATCAGGCCAAGATTTGAAAAATTTATCTCCGAAGTATAGCCCAGAAAGTAAATTGATTTTAGCTCCTGACGCTAAGCAAGTGGCAATCATTCAACCTAAAGACATTCGTTTATTGGATTTGTCATCAAACCAAGAACAAAAGCTTCTAGAACATGATGAATCAGTAAACAGCGTAAGTTTTAATCCTGATGGGACAAAATTAGCAATTTTTGAGGGAACTTCGGACGCGCCAAATTCTTTGCGCGTGTTGGATTTTAAACGCAAACAAGAGAAAAAATTTAATTGGGATGAAGGCTTCATTCAAAGCGCAATTTGGAAATCCGATACCAAGGGAGAAAAACTGTTAGTAGCTATGGCTGATGTTATGTCCACCTACGGTAGTGTTGCCATTTGGGATTTCTTTTCTCGTAAACAGTTGGCAATTTTACGTCTGGGAAGATTGAGAGTTAGAGATATTGACAATATTAGCTTTAACAATGATGGCAGTTTAGTCGCCATTAAAGCGGGACAGACTATGATCTTATGGGATTTGCAAAGCAATCAGTCTGTTGATTTTAATTTAAGTTCTAACGAAACTAGCTCTGATGACAATACTAATCAAGTAAAGTTTGGCGAAATTAGCCCCGACGGTAGTGTCATAGCTACTATTGACGAAAAAGGTAATGCTAAGTTGTGGCATTTGGGAGGATTTGACAATTTATTAACCAAAGGTTGCACTAGAGTACGCAAATATCTAGCAACCTTTAATGAAACAGACAGCGATCGTCATGTGTGTGATGGGATCGAAAATTCTCGCCCTTAGAGTAATATTAAGCTTTCTAAGAGGGACATTCATTATTCCAGCCAATGAGACGAGCAGGAGTGCGATCGCCCTTCCCAACCACAACCAATAGAAATAGCGATCGCACTCTCTATCTCCCTTAGAGGATGTTTTAAAAGTCCAGTCAGGTATAATTTAGCCCTTCTGATTGGGCTTAGCTGAGACGATCAATCAAGGTTTGGGCCCATACTTAGATGCTTCTTTGTGCCAACTATGAGGTCAAACGACCCTTTTAAAACATCCTCTAACCCAAGAGTCGTATAAACAAAGGCCGATCGCCCTCTAAGACGCGATCGGGCGATCGGGCGGAGTAAAAAAAGCCGGCGATATTATCGAACAGGTTGTATTGACTCGAAAGCCGGTCTTCGCTGAAAAATAGCCGGAGACTGTGGTAGGATTTTGTGCTGTAACTGAAACCACAGCCCCTAGACAAACCATAAGTAAAGCAGTAGCCAGGATTTTCAACTGTTTGGGTTTCATACTTATACCAATTTAATATGAAGCTGCATAGAATAGGGCTTCAAGAATAAAATTGTAAGATGACAACGAACAGATTTCC